>DATAGN010000564.1:0-12298 GCA_036263715.1 Ramlibacter sp. | reverse complement strand
CGGCTCTAGCGAGCCTTGAGCGAATCTCCTGCGCACGGCAGCCTCGATGTCGGCCTGGTACGTCCGGAATGTATCCAGCGCGTCATCGTTCTGCACGTTCGGCCGGTAGCGATGGTGCAAGGCCAGCTTGCCGATGGAAGCACCGAGAACGCGCTCTCCGATCACGACCCAGAAGCGAACGGTGCCCGAGGCCTCGTCGAAGAAAGGAAGATCTGCAGTGTTGGTCATCGAAAGACGATCGGCGTGGCTTGCCGTCGTTCCTGGTAGGGTTGCGCACAGTGTGCGCCCTTCCAGAGGCGACTGCGCAGTCCGGGACGAATGACCCCTGCGGCGTTCTCGGGGGCCCGCGTGATCAGGATGAGCGTGACAGGTTGGTCTTGCGACCCAGGCCGCCCACCGGGCCAAAGGGGACCTTGCGTCCCGCCCCCATCTTCTTGCCTGCCCCGTTGGGCCTGTTGTTGACGGGCGCCCGTGGGCGCGCCTCGGCTGCAGGGCGGGTGACACCCTTTTGCTCGTGGCCTTTCTCGATGCTGCCCGACTGGTGCTTTTGCTTCTCGGTATGAGCGGACTTGTCCCCTTGCGACATGTGGTGCTCCTGGAGATGAAGATGCCCCATGTTGGGGCGCCGGTCGAGCTCGCCGCGTCGGAGGGATGGCCCTTTCAGCGAAGGGAATGTCGGGCGCCGGTCCCTTGCTGGCGCATGAACGCCAGCATCAGGTCCGTCAGCGCCCGGTCCGCGGTGTTGATCGCATACACCTCCGACATGTGGCTGTGCCCCAGCAGCCAGTGGATGCGTGGGCAGCGCTGCGCCGCGCACAGCGTGTCCTGCAGCAGCTTTGCCTGTACCGGGAACTCAGGCGGGTCCAGCTCGGCGAAGGCGAACAGCAGCGGCACCCGCGTGGAGGCCAGCCCCGGCAGAGCCGATTGCGCCGCGTGTTGCGAACCGTCGTTGCCGAAGTACGCATTGATGGGCGCGTTCGTCGCTCCAGGAGGAACTGCGAACAGTCCTGACACGATCATCGCGCCGGCGATGCCGCCCCCGGGATGCACGTGGAAGCGTGGATGGGCGACATAGTGCGCGACGTGCGCAGCGCCGGCGGAATGACCCATGAGGAAGACCCGCGCCGGGTCGGCGCCATGGCTGCGGACATTGCCGTGCACCCACCGCAGCGCCGCCGCGATGTCTTCCTGCGCCGCGGGCCACGGGTGCTGGGGCGCCAGGCGATAGGTCATGTTGACGCCCACCATTCCATTGGCGACCGCCCACAGCATGATGTTGTCGTAGAAAGGACTCGTGCCAGTGCGCTTGTTGCCGGCCGTGAAGCCACCGCCGTGCACGAACAGGAGCACGGGACGCGATCCGCCTTGGGCCTGCGGCTCGAAGACGTCGAGGCGGTGGCGCGCATCCGGCCCATAGGCGAGGTCGCGCGTGACCTTCACGCCCGCATAGGGCTCCTTGCCCGCCAGCGGCACATAGAGTTCGGCAGTCCGGGGAGGATCGACGACGCGTCCCATCTCCCGCAGCCGGGCTTCGATCGCCGGCGGCACCTGGGAGGGTACGTGGTCCGGCTGCGGTGGCACGGCGGCGCAGGAAGCCAGCAAGAGGCCGGTGGCGAGGGCAAGGGCGAGACGCACGATGGTCCTTTCGCAAAGGCAGGCAGCAACGCTGAAATGTAGCGGCCGCGTGAGGAGATCCTGGTAGGCGCCGCCTTGTTCGGAGCGCATGCCGGCGCATGTTTCTGTGAGCCGCGCTCATCATCCTCGCCGCAGCACGCCGATCAGTTCCCGATGGCTGCGAATCTCCAGTCGCTGGAAGGCCCGATAGCGGTAGGTGAGGGCGGTCGTGAGGGAGATGCCCATGGCGCGCGCCGCCTCTTTGGTCGTCTTTCCTTCCATGACATGCGCCAGCAGCTGCCGTTCGCGGGCGGGCAGTGACGCCATGCGGTCGGCCTGCAGCGCATCGGACAAGCGGCCGGCGCCTGTCAGCTCCACATGCCGCATCAGCGCCGTTGCGATGATGGCGGCCTGGCCCGCGGCCCAGTCGAAGTCCGCCAGCGTGTAGTCCGGGTAGGAGTGGTTGCGGTAGAAGCTCACGGCGATGCGCTGCCCCTCGGGGAACACGGACAACAAGGAAAGGCGCTCGCGGATTCCGGGCTCGCCGTAACAAAGACGGCGATATGCCTCGTCCGCCACGTCCTCCGCCAGCTGGTGGCTCAGCCAGAACTGCCGCCGTGCGGCTGGTTTGCGTTTGGCCAGCCAGAGCATGTTCGTATCCTGCTGGTCGAAGCCGAGGCGCATGTATTGGACCGCCGTCAGCGTCGCCACCTCGCCGATTCCGCTGGCCGTGGAGATCGCCTCCACGCGGCCGTTGCTTTGCAGGGTGAAGATTGTGCAGTGGCTCGCGGGCAAGCTGGGACGGACCGCCTCGAGCAGCCGGGCCGCGAAATCCGAGGCGCCGATCGCCTCCATCAGCGCCGCGGCCAGGCGCATGTCGCCACGTGCCACGTCGTCGCTCAGCCGGGTCCGTTGCATGCGGGTTAGCCTGTCCTGATTTGTTAGGACATTTTGACAGCCCGCGCCGCCCACAATGCCCGTCCGTCGAAAGCATTCATCCAAGCACACGCCTCATGCCCCTGGACCGCATCGGACCGTTTGAGTACAAGCGGTTCACGCCAACGCTGCCCGAACTGGATCCGCATGGCTCGGAGCGGCGCCGTCATCGCGTCCTCATAGCCGGCGGCGGCCCCGTAGGGCTTGCCGTCGCGATGGGGCTGGCACGCTGGGGCATCGCCAGCGTGGTGATCGAGGCCGACGATTCGGTCTGCGAGGGCAGCCGCGCAGCGTGCATCTCCCGGCGCAGCCTGGAGATACTGGAGCGGCTGGGCGTTGCGGGCGCCTTCCTCGCGAAGGGCCTGCCGTGGACGCGCGGCCGCAGCTTCTATGGCCAGGAGCAGGTCTTCCTGCTCGAAATGCCCTCCGCGCCCGGAGACAAGTACCCGCCCATGATCAACCTGGAGCAGTACTACATGGAGCAGTACCTGCTGGACGCGATCGGCGAAGCGAACGCCGCTGCGCCCGGCACGGTGGAGGTCCGGTGGTGCAGCAAGGTGAGTGCCGTGCAAGCCGATGCCGATGGTGTGGAGCTGCGGGTCGAGAACGCATTGGGCAGCTACACGACACACGCGGACTGGCTTGTGGCTTGTGACGGCGGCCAGAGCTTCGTTCGCAACGCACTGGGGCTCGAACTCGAGGGTGTGGGCTACCAGGGACGCTATGCCATCGTCGACATCGAGCTGGCGAGCGAACATCCCACGGAGCGCCGTGCCTGGTTCGATCCGCCGTGGGCGAGAGGCACCACGATCCTCATGCACCGGCAGCCCGACAACATCTGGCGCATCGACTATCAGTTGGCCGCCGGGCAGGACGCGGCGCAGCTAATGCAGCCGCAACAGGTGCAGCAGTTCGTCCAGCGTCACCTTGATGCCATCGGGGAAGGGCACCTGCGCTGGAAGCCGGTATGGACATCGGTGTATCGGGCGGGTGCCATGACGCTCGAGAGTTACCGGCATGGGCGCGTCCTGTTCGCGGGGAACTCCGCGCACGCGATGCCCATCTTCGGCGTGCGCGGCCTCAACTCGGGCTTCGACGACGCGGACAACCTGGCCTGGAAGCTCGCCACGGTGGTGAACCGCCGTGGCTCCGAACGGCTCCTGGACAGCTATAGCACCGAACGTGTGCACGCGTTCCACGTGAACGCGGCCAGCGCGATGCGCAGCACCGAATTCATGTCCCCGCCCAATCGCGGTTTCGAGTTGATGCGCGAGGCGGTGCTCTCGCTGGCAGGGCGCCACCACGGCATCGCGCGACTGGTGAGCCCGCGGCAGACGCATGCGATCACGTACGAACACTCGCCTTTGTCTGCCCCCAGCGATGCGTTCGCGGCCGGCCCCTCACCTGGGGCGCCCCTGGTTGAACTCCAACTCGCAGATCGACACGTCACCGACTTGGTGGCGCCGCGTGCTTTCACGCTGCTGGTGTTCGGCCCCTCGAAACTGGGGCAGGAGGTCGAAGCCGCCACACGTGCAGCGGACTGGCTGGCGTTGCCGGTCGTGTCAGTGCAGCTCGAGGCGAATGGCGCCTTGGCGCAAGCCTACAGAGCCACGCCGCATTGCGCTTACCTCGTGCGCCCCGACGGGCACGTGTGCGGCCGCTGGCATGCGCCCTCGGCGCCGCAGGTGCTCAATGCCGTCCGCCGCGCCTGCGGCCTCCAGGAGAACCAGGAATGAACCTTGACGCCGCCGCGCAAGACCGCGTCTATGCGCATTGCAGCAACGCCATTGCCGCCGCCGGCCGCGAACGCGAGGCCCTGTTTCTCGCGCGGCTGGCACTGCTGCTGTTCGAGCGCGTCGGCGACGAGCAGGCTTGCATCGAGGCCATCGACGCGGCGCTGCACGAGCTGCCGGTGCCCTCTCTTTCCGCCGGGTGACCGGCCGATTCGACAACGGAGACCCATCATGAACCGCCGTCACTTCCTGTCCACGCTGGCTGCCACCGCGGCCATCGCCACGCCTTCCCTTCACGCGCAGGGCCAGTATCCGGACCAGCCGGTGAAATGGATCGTGCCCTATCCCGCCGGGGGCGGTACCGACAACCTGGCGCGCGCGCTCGCCGACAGCATGCGGGTGGGGCTGGGGCAGCCCATCGTGATCGACAACCGCCCGGGGGCCGCGACCAACATCGGCGCGGAACTCGTTGCCCGTTCCAGGCCGGACGGCTACACCATCATGTCGGCCGACAACGCCCTGATGTTCCTCAATGAGCACCTGTTCAGGAAGCTGCCCTTCAGCCCCGAGAACGACTTCAGCTACATCGGCGGCATCGGCCGGTTCCCGTTGCTGCTGGTGGTGCATCCCAGCTTCCCGGCGCAGAACTTCAACGACTTCCTTGCGTACATCCGCGCGAATCCGGGCAAGACCAGCTACGCATCGGTCGGATTGGGCTCGCCCCACCACCTGGCGATGGAACTGTTCAAGAACCGCACGAGAAGCTTCATCACGCACATCCCCTACCGGGGTGCCGCCCCCGCGATGCAGGACGTGATGGGTGGCCAGGTGCCGATCATGTTCCTGGACCTGGCCTCCGGCCTGTCGGCAATCCAGTCGGGCAAGGTCCGGCCGCTCGCGATCGGCTCCCCGAAGCGATCGCCGGTAACCCCTGACGTTCCGACCCTGGTGGAACTCGGCATCAAGGACGCGGAGGTGTTCGCCATTCAGGGCGTGCTCGGGCCGGCCGGGATGGCACCAGCGGTGGTCGCTCGTCTCAACCAGGAGCTGAACAAGGCGCTGGCGGACCAGGCGGTGCTCAATCGGTTCAGCGGCTTCGGGTTCGAGCCGCTGCGCATGTCGCCCGAGCAGTTCAAGGCGCTGGTGCGTGGCGAAGCCCGCCGATGGGGGCCGGTCATCCGTGCGGCCAACGTGACCTTGGACTGAAGGCATGCCTATGTCCGGATCTGGGGCTCGGGCCGTCACTGGGCTGCATCACTTCGCCTGGCGTTGCCGCAACGCCGAGCAGACTCGACGCTTCTACGAAGACGTGCTCGGCTTGCCGCTGGTGCACGTGATCAAGAAGGACACCGTGCCGAGCACAGGCGAATACTGTCCTTACGTGCACATCTTCTTCCGCATGCGGGACGGCTCGTGCATCGCCTTTTTCGACCTGGGGGACGACACGGCGGCCCTGCCGTCGCCGAACACCCCCGCCTGGGTGAACCACATCGCATTGCGCGTTGGCGGGCGCGATGACCTGCTGGCGATGAAGTCGCGCCTGCAGCAGCATGGGGTGGAGGTGGTGGGGGTCACCGACCACGACGGGTACATCGAGTCGATCTACTTCTTCGATCCCAACGGGCTGCGCCTGGAGCTCACCGTGGAGGTCGCTCCGGCGGAGGTGGTCGAAGACTATGCGCACGAGGCGCATGCGGCTTTGCGCGCCTGGACCGAGCGCAGCGCCGCTGGGCCGGCGAAAGGGCCGACATGAACGCGCCCGCCCCCATCCTTCGCCTCGCGACGCGCCGCAACGGCAAGCGCGACGGTGAACTGATGCTCGTGGACGCGGGGCTCGCTCGCTGGCTGCTCGCAGGGCCCCACGCCCCCACCTTGCAGGCCCTGCTGGACGACTGGTCGCGGCTCGCGCCCCAAGTCGATTCGCAGCGGCAGGCCCTGGATGCCTCCGGCTGGCGTAACGCCACGGTCTTCGATCCGGCGCAATGCATGGCGCCGCTGCCGCGCGCCTACCAGTGGGTGGATGCCTCGGTTTATCGCAACCACGCGCGGCTGATCTACCAGTGGCGCAAGGAGCCGATCCCTCCCCGCTACGAGCAGGAGCCGTTGGTGTACCAGGGCGGATCCGACGTGATGCTCGGACCGGAGGAGGACATCGTCGCCGTCGACGAGGCGCACCAGATCGACCTGGAGGCGGAAATCGCGGTGATCACCACGGACGTGCCGGTGGGTGCATCGCTTCAGCAGGCCAGCGAGGCCATGGCGCTGGTCGTATTGCTCAACGACGTATCCCTGCGGGGGCTGATTCCCGGCGAGCTGGCCAAGGGCTTCGGCTTCTACCAGAGCAAGCCCGCCACCAGCTTCGCGCCCGTGGCTGTCACGCCGGCGGCGCTTGGCACCGCATGGAAAGGCTGCATGCCGGACCTATGGGTGCGCACCGCGATCAACGGGGAGCGCTTCGGCGAACCACATGCGAACACCGAGGCGATCTTCGACTTCGCGCAGATCATCCGCCACCTCGCACGCACGCGCAGCCACGTCGCGGGCAGCATCGTGGGCGCCGGCACGATCAGCAACGCAGACCCGGCAGCGGGCAGCGCATGCATCACCGAGGCGCGCGTGCGCCAGATCCTGGCCGGCGTGCCGGAGCCGGAGCTGCGTGCTTACCTGCGTGATGGCGACCGCGTGCGGATCGAGGCCGTCGACGCCGCCGGCCGCAGCGTGTTCGGCGCGATCGACCAGCGGGTCGTCGTGAGACGGCGTGTTCTCCCAGACTGACCAATACATTCACCACCAGGAAGCAGCATGAAAACCCCCACCATCACGCGCCGGCAAGTGATCGCGAGCCTCGCGCTGGCGACCGTCACCTTCCCATCGCGGGCACAGTCAGGCTTTCCGAACCGGCCCATCAAGATCATCGTTCCCTGGCCTGCCGGCGGAGGCTCGGATGCGTCCACGCGCTTGTTGCTGCCCGGACTGGCGCGGCGGCTGGGACAGCCGGTCGTCGTGGAAAACCGTGCAGGTGCCAGTGGTGCCATCGGGCATGCCGCGGCCGCGAAGAGCCCAGCCGATGGCTACACGCTGCTTTATTCGAGCGCCGATACGCACGCCATCGTGCCGCATACGCATGCCCAGACGCTCTTTGATTCGCGCCGCGATTTCGTGGGGGTCGCCAGCCTGGGCATGTACCCGCTCGCCCTAGCCGTGCCAGCGTCCTCGCCTGCGCGCAGCGTCCAGCAATTCGTGCAATCCGCGAGGGAGCAGAAGGATCCGGTCAGCTACGGCACGGTGGGTACCGGCAGCGCGGGGCACATCCTCTGCGAAGCGTTCCGCGAGGCAGCCAAGATCAACATGCTGCACGTTCCCTACCAAGGTGGTGCGCCGCTGATGCAGGCCCTGCTGGGCAACCAGCTCGCATCCACCTTCACGCACGTCGTGTCGCTGGACCAGCACCTGCGTAGCGGCGGCTTGCGCATGCTCGCCGTCACGGCCAAGGACCGGCTGCCGAACTACCCGGACGTGCCGACCTTTCGCGAACTGGGCATCCCTCTCGAGAACGGTTCCTGGGGCGGGATCCTTGCGCCGGCCGGCGTGCCGGCGGAGATCCTCGCCAAGCTGCACGATGCGATCGAAGCAACGCTGGCGGACCCCGGCCCCGCTGAGCAGAATCGCAACCTCTCCACGCTGCTCGAAAAGATGAGCCAAGCTGACTTCAACCGGTTCATTCTGTCGGAATACGAAGGCTGGGGACGTTTCGTGCGAGCAGCGAAGATCAGCGTGGGCAGCTGAAGCGGGCTGGCCGGTCCTGGCCTCGCGCAGAACATCTCAGAGCGACGGCAGCCCCTTCAACAACTTGTCCAGCGTGATCGGGTAGTCGCGCACGCGCACGCCGGTGGCGTTGTAGACCGCATTGGCCACGGCCGCCGCAGTGCCGCAGATGCCGAGTTCGCCGACGCCCTTGGCCTTCATCGGCGAGGAAGTGGGGTCGGTTTCGTTCAGGAAGATCACGTCCTGGTGGGGAATGTCCGCATGCACGGGCACCTCATAGCTGGCGAGGTCGTGGTTCACGAACAGGCCGAGCCGCGCGTCCACCGCCAGTTCCTCCATCAAGGCCGCGCCCACGCCCATCGTCATGCCACCGATCACCTGGCTGCGCGCTGTCTTGGGGTTGAGGATGCGGCCCGCCGCGCACACCGCCAGCATGCGCCGCACGCGCGTCTCCCCCGTCGCGGCGTCCACGCCGACTTCGACGAAGTGCGCGCCGAAGGTCGCCTGCTGCACCTGCTTGTTGAGGTTTCCGAACTCGATGGTGTCTTCCGCCACCAGTCCTTCGGGTCCTGCGACCTCGCCGAGCGGCACGCTGCGCGACCCCGCACGCACCTGCCCGTTGGCGAACACCGCGTCGGTCGCATTCAGGCCGGCCTGGCGCGCCACCGCCTCCCGCAGCTTCACGCAGGCGGCATACACGCCGGCGGTTGCGCTGTTGCCGCCCCACTGGCCACCCGAGCCGCAGGACACCGGATAGGTCGAGTCGCCCAGGCGAACGACCACGCGTTCCAGCCGCACCCCCATCATTTCCGCCGCGGTCTGCGCGATCACGGTGTAGCTGCCGGTCCCGATGTCGGTCATGTCGGTCTCGACCGTCACGGTCCCGCGCTGGTCGAGGCGCACCCGCGCGCCGGAGTTCATGACCAGGTTGTCGCGGATGGCTGCGGCCACGCCCATGCCGACCAGCCAGCGGCCGTCCCGCACGCGGCCCGGTTGGGCATTGCGCTTGTTCCATCCGAAGCGGCTGGCGCCCAGGCGCAGGCATTCGACCAGTTGCCGCTGCGAGAACGGCGGACGCGGGTTGTGCTTTTCCTCGCCGGCCTTGGATTGCGGATCGTTGGACGCAGGCTTGGCAGGATTGTCGGGAACGAATTGCGTGTCGTTGGCGATGCGGAACGCAACCGGGTCCATCCCGAGCTTCTCCGCCATCTCGTCGATCGCGATCTCCAGCGCCGCCAGCCCGGGCGCTTCGTTCGGTGCGCGCATCGCGTTCGCCTCCGGCAGGTCGAGCAAGACGATCCGGTTGGCCGTCATGCGGTGCGGGCCGGCATACAGCGAGCGCGTCTGGATGGCCGCCGCCTCGGGGCCGCCCTCGGGCAGGTTGCCCGACAGGCTCTCGTGCGCGATCGCGGTGATCTTGCCGTCGCGCGCCGCGCCGATGCGGATGCGCTGGATGGTTGCCGAGCGGTGCACCGTGTTGTTCGGGATCAGGGCGCGCGGCATCGCCACGCGCACCGGACGGCGCGCTGCGCGCGCGCCCAGCGCAGCCAGCAGGGCGTCGGCCCGCAGCCAGAGCTTGGCGCCGAAGCCGCCGCCGATGAAGGGGGAGCTGACCCTCACCTTTTCCTTCGGGATGCCCAGCGTCTTGGCCACGTCCGCGGCGGTCCAGGCAATCATCTGGTTCGAGGTCCACACCGTCAGCTGGTCGCCGTTCCAGGCCGCCACGCTGGCGAAGGGCTCGATCATCGAATGCGATTCGTGAGCCGTGGTGTACGTGGCGTCGACCTGCACGGGGGCGACGGCGAAGTTGCCGGCGAAGTCGCCCACCGCGGTCTCGCCGGGCGCACCGTTGCTCTCCGCTGCCTTGGCCGCGTCCTTGCGCGCCTCCAGGTCGAACGCTCCAGGCACCCGCTCGTACTGGACCTTCAGCAGATGGCCGGCTGCCCGCGCCTGCTCGAAGGTCTCCGCGACGACGACGGCGATCGCCTGGTGGTAGTGCTCGATGTCCGGCCCGCCGAGCAGGCGGGCCGTGTTGAAGCTGCCCTTGCCCAGCGGACCGGCGTTCTCCGCCGTCACGACCGCGAGCACGCCGGGTGCAGCGCGCGCCGCCGTCAGGTCCATCGACACGATGCGCCCTTTCGGGATCGCCGACCCGACGATGTAGCCATGGGCCTGGTTGGCCGCCACATCGTGCCGGTCATTGGCGTAGTGCGCCGTTCCGGTCACCTTCAGGGGACCATCAACGCGGTCCACGGGTTTGCCGACCACCTTGAGCTGGTCGATCGGGTTGGTGGTGGCGGGAGTGTCGAATTTCATGATCAGCCCTTGGCTTCTGCCAGCACGGAGGCGAGGGTGCGCTGCACCAGCGGCACCTTGAATGCGTTGTCGTGGGTGGTGCGCGCGCCGGCGAGCAAGGCTGCGGCGGCCGCACCGGCGCCGCGCGGCAGCTCGGCCTCGGCCGCCTCGATGCGCCATGGCTTGTGGGCGACGCCGCCCAGCGCGACGCGACCCGTGCCATCGCGCTGCACGATCGCTGCGACCGAGATCAACGCGAACGCGTAAGACGCGCGATCCCGCACCTTGCGGTACACCTGCGTGCCACCTGGCGGCCTGGGCAGGGTGACCGCGGTGATCAGTTCACCAGCTTCCAGCGCGGTGTCGATCTGCGGCGTGTTCCCCGGCAGGCGGTGGAAATCGGCGATGGGGATCGTGCGGGCGGCGCCGTTGGGGCGCACTGTCTCCACGGTGGCGTCAAGCGCGCGCATCGCAACGGCCATGTCGCTGGGGTGCGTCGCGATGCACGCGTCGCTGGCGCCCACGATGGCATGCTGCCGGCTGAACCCGCCGAGCGCGGAGCAGCCGCTGCCCGGCACCCGCTTGTTGCATGGCAGGTTGGTGTCGTAGAAATAGGGGCAGCGGGTGCGCTGCAGCAGGTTGCCGGCCGTGGTGGCCTGGTTGCGCAGCTGGCCCGATGCGCCCGCCAGCAGGGCTCGCGACAGCACGCCGTAATCGCGGCGCACCCGGGCGTCGGCGGCAAGGTCGGTGTTGCGCACCAGCGCACCGATGCGCAGTCCACCGCCTGCTGCCGGTTCGATCTTGTTCAGCGCCAGGTCGTTCACGTCGACCAGGTGCGCGGGCGTCTCGATCTGCAGCTTCATCAGGTCGAGCAGGTTGGTGCCGCCGGCGATGAACTTGGCGTTGGGCACGCGCGCGGCAGCGGCCGCCGCCTCCGCCGGCGTGCGGACCCGTTCGTAGGTGAAGGGCTTCATCGCTTCACCCCCGCGACCTCGACGATCGCTTCCTGGATGTTGGAGTACGCGCCGCAGCGGCAGATGTTGCCGCTCATGCGCTCCCGGAATTCGAGGTCGGTGGGCTGCGGCCGCCGCTGCAAGTCGACCGTGACGTGGCTCGGAACACCAGCCTTCACTTCCTCCAGCATCCCGACGGCGGAGCAGATCTGCCCGGGCGTGCAGAAACCGCACTGGAAGGCATCGTGCCTGACGAAGGCGGCCTGCATGGGATGCAGCTTGCCGGGCGTGCCGAGGCCTTCGATGGTGACGACCTTGTGCCCTTGCTGCATCACCGCGAGGCTGAGGCACGACGTCACGCGGCGGCCGTCCACGAGAACGGTACATGCGCCGCACTGGCCCTGGTCGCAGCCCTTCTTGCTGCCCGTGAGGTGCAGCCCTTCGCGCAGCGCGTCCAGCAGGCTCGTGCGCGTGTCGAGTTCGAGCTCGTGCACGCGGCCGTTCACGTCCAGGGAGATCTTCGCCAGGGTGGGGGCAGGCATAGGGGAACTCGCGGTCTGGGCGGTTGCGGGTGGTGCAGCCACGGTCGCAGCGGATGCTGCCCCCGCAAGCAGCAGGTCGCGTCGCCTCACGGGCAGATCGATGCGGTCTTCTTCCATGGCAGTTCTTTCCGGTTATCGCTTGGACATGACTTGTTGCAGCGCAACCTGGGTGCGCCTTGCGGCGTCTGCGTGGCCGCGTTCCGCCAGCACGTCGGCCACCTGGCGCAGCTGGGCGGCGGTGAGCCCCACGTTCAAGCTCACGGCGACGTGGGACTGCAGCTGCGACTCGACGCCCGGGAGCGCGGCCAGCGCGCCGACCGTGGCGAGCTCGCGGCTTTGCCAGTCGAGGTTGTCGCGCGCGAAGATGTCGCCGAACAGGTGCGTCTTCAGGTATTCGTCGACTTGCGGCGCGAACTCGAACAGCGGCCCGCGCACCGGGCTGCCGATCAGCTCGGTCTGG
>DATAGN010000563.1:0-2776 GCA_036263715.1 Ramlibacter sp. | reverse complement strand
CGACCCGGGCGCGCTGCAGCTGGCCCTCCACCAGCGACAGCATGGCCTGCGCCTCGGCCGCCTTGGCCTGGTGGCTGACCATCTGCGAGCGGTCGGAGCGGGCCTGCGCCGCCCGATAGGCGCCCTCGTGCTGCCGCAGTTCGCTCTCGCGGCGGCGCCGCTCCAGCTCCATGTCCTGCGAGGCGAGTTCCGCCAGCACCTGCCCGGCCTGCACGCGATCGCCGGGCCGTACGTTCGCCTGCTGCAGGAAGCCATCGGTTGCGGCCACCACCGCACGCTGCACCGAGCCCTCGAGCCGCGCCGGTGCGCTGACGCGCCACGGCACCGGCACCGCCAGGGCGGCGACCAGCAGGAGGAAGGCGGTCGCGCCCAGGGTCCAGCGGCGCGAGGGCGCGGCCAGCGCGGCACGCCACCGGGCGGCCACGCGCCGCAGCCAGGGTTCGGCCAGCTGGCGCTTGAGTTCCAGCACCGGGCCCACCAGGCGGGAGACGTCGTCGAGCGCCGCAATCTCCACGGGCAGGAAGTCGCCCGTGGCACGCTCCAGCGTGAGCGCGCCCACGATGCGGGTTCCATCGACCAGGGGCACCGAACAGACGCTGCCGCCGGCGGCCAGTTGCCGCTGGGCGAGCGTGATGCCGTCCTGCTGCGGCGGGGCCGGCCAGGCGACGGTGCGCTGCTGGTCGATGGCTTCGTGCATCGCTTCGGGAACGCCCGTGGTGGCGGCACGCCGCCCGACCGAGGCGATGTCGGAGCTGCCCGCCAGCCGCAATGCGTCGCCATGCAGCATCCCGATGCTCACGCGGCTGCAGGCGAGGCCCTCGGCCAGTTCGGTGCAGGCGGCCGACGCGGCATCGGCCAGGCCCTCGCGTGCGAGGGCGGCGCCCAGGGGGCGCAGCGCCGCCTCGAGCGTGTTCAGGGAGGCCGCGCGCGGGGTCTGCAGCTGGAGGGGCACGGCATTCATGAGCTGGGCTGGATTTTCAGCCAGCCCCTGCCCTGCGCCAAGGACAAAGTTCCGGAACTGTCTCTCCGGCCCCACCCTCGCCAGCTTGGGCGAAGAAAGCCTAGGAGGGGGCGCCCGCCAGGGCCGCGAAGGCGCGGACCACCTCGGGCGGTGCCTGCACCAGCTCGATCAGCACCCCTTCGCCTCCGACCGGGTACTCCTCGCTGCCTTTCGGATGCACGAAGCAGATGTCAAAACCGGCGCCGCCGCGGCGGATGCCGCCCGGTGCGAAGCGCACGCCCTGCGCCGTGAGCCACTCGACGGCCTTCGGCAGGTCGTCGATCCAGAGCCCCACGTGGTTGAGGGGCGTGGCGTGGACCGCCGGCTTCTTGTCCGGATCGAGCGGCTGCATCAGGTCCACCTCGACCTTCAGCGGGCCCGTGCCCAGGGCGCAGATGTCCTCGTCGACGTTCTCGCGCTCGCTGCGGAAAGTGCCGGTGACCTCCAGGCCGAACAGGTCGACCCACAGCTTCGCGAGCTTCGCCTTGTCGGGCCCGCCGATGGCGATCTGCTGGATGCCCAGCACCTGGAACGGGCGTGCGACGCTCATCTGGCGAACTCCACGATCGGCTGGTCCACGGCAAGCGACTCGCCCTTGCTGGCCAGCACCTTGTCGACCACGCCGTCAGCCGAAGCGAACAGCACGTTCTCCATCTTCATCGCCTCGATGACGGCAATGCGCTCGCCCGCCTGCACGCGCTGGCCTGGCTGCACGGCGACGTCGACCAGCAGGCCGGGCATGGGCGACAGCAGGAACTTGCTCATGTCCGGCGGCGCCTTGAAGGGCATCAGCTTGTGCAGTTCGGCCGTGCGCGGGGTCAGCACCATGGCGTCGAAGCGCGTGCCCTGGTGGGCGATGCGATAGCCGACGGCGTTCTTGCCCACGCCGCGCTCCACCTGCGCGGTGAAGGCCTCGCCGTTGACGGTGCCGCGGATGCGGGCGCCGCCCAGGTGCCAGCGGCTGCAGATCGCGTAGCGCTTGCCGTTGGTCTCGACCACGCTGGAGCCGCTGGGCGCCTCGAAGTCGGTGACGCGCGCATCCTGGTAGCGATGCTTGCCCTGGTCGTCGAGCTTGACGACGACGAAGTCCTCGCCGGCCTTGAACTCGTGGCCGCGCATCTGCCCGGTGATGCCGGCGGAGCGCTCCAGCGCCTTGCGGTTCACGTACGCGGCCAGTGCCGCGAGGAAGTCTTCGTCGGCGTGCGGCACGTCCTCGGCCCGGAAGCCCTGCCCGTAGTGTTCGGCGATGAAACCGGTGTTGAAGTCGCCGGCGACGAACTTCGGGTGGGCCAGCAGCGCCGCCTGGAAGGGAATGTTGCTCGAGATGCCGCGGATCACGAAGCCGTCGAGCGCCTCGCGCATCTTCGCGATCGCATCGTTGCGGTCGCTGCCGTGCACGATCAGCTTGGCGATCATCGAGTCGTAGTACATCGGGATCTCGCCGCCCTCGCCCACGCCCGTGTCCACGCGCACGCCCTGCAGGTGCCCGGTGTCGGACGCCCACATCGACGCCTTGGGCGGCTGGAAGCGCACGAGGCGCCCGGTGGAAGGCAGGAAGTTGCGGAAGGGGTCTTCCGCATTGATGCGGCACTCGATCGCCCAGCCGTTGCGCTGCACGTCGGCTTGCGCCAGCGGCAGCTTCTCGCCGGCGGCCACGCGGATCATCAGCTCCACCAGGTCCAGGCCGGTGATGCACTCGGTGACCGGATGCTCCACCTGCAGCCGCGTGTTCATCTCCAGGAAGTAGAACGACTGGTCCTTGCCGACGACGAATTC
>DATAGN010000562.1:0-5015 GCA_036263715.1 Ramlibacter sp. | reverse complement strand
CTCACGCCGCGGCGCGCCGCGCCGCGACTTCCGCCATGTGCGCCTTGCGCCAGGAGATCAGTTCCTTGAGCCCCTCACGCAGGTCCATCTTCGCTTCGAAGTCGATCTCGGCCTTCGCGCGGCGCGGATCGCCGATGCGGTTGCGCACCAGCGTCGCCTGGCTGCGCGGCGCGTAGTTGATGCCGTGCCTGCTGCCGGTGAGCTCGATGATCAGTTCGGCCAGTTCCTTGAGCGACGTGCGGATACCCGTGCCCACGTTGTAGCAGCGGTCGACCACGTCGGCCTTCATCGCGGCCACGTTGGCGCGGCCGCAGTCCTGCACGGCGATGAAGTCGAAGGCTTCGGTGCCGTCGCCGAGGATGGTGGGGCCGCGGCCTTCGTCGATCGCGTCCAGCATCTTCATGATCACGGCCACGTACGCACCCTTGTAGTCGGCGCGCGTGCCGTACACGTTCATGTAGCGCAGCCCCACGTACGGCAGGCCGTAGCGATGGTGCAGCGCGCGGGCCATGGCCTCGCCGCAGATCTTGGTGGCGCCGTAGAAGTTCTTGTTGTTGAACGGGTGGTCCTCGTCCATCGGCTCCTGCACGGCGTCGCCGTAAACGGATGCGGACGACGAGTACACCAGGCGCTGCACCTTGTGCTTCACGCAGGCTTCGAGCACGTTGAAGGTGCCGCCGATGTTCACCTCGAAGGCGGAACGCGGGAAGTCGTGGCAGTGCAGCAGCCACAGCGCGGCGAAGTGGAAGACGCCGTCCATGCCTTCCATGGCGGCATCGAGCACGTCGCGGTGCAGGATGTCGCCGCCGATGGGGAACACCTTGACGCGCGGGTCCTTCAGCGCGGAGGCCAGGTTCTCCTCGCGCCCGCGGGTGAAGTTGTCGTAGATGCGGATCTCGGCCACATCTTCCTTCACCAGCTGGTCGACGGTGTGCGAGCCGATCAGGCCGGCGCCGCCGATGACGAGGAGCTTCTTGCCGTTCAGGTTCATGCCGATCGTTTCCTCAGAGTCCCGCCACCGCCGCGACGATGCGCTCCATCTGCTCGCGCGTGAGGTCCGCGCTCATGGGCAGGCTCATCACGCGTTCGGCGGCCCAGTGGCTGTTGACCGTCTCGGCGGCCGAGACTTCGTCGCGGTAGGCCGGCTGCCGGTTCAGCGACAGCGGGTAGTGCACCGCCGTCGGGATGCCCTGCTCCTGCAGCTTCTTCTGCACGGCTTCGCGGTTCTCGACGAACACGGTGTACTGCGCCCAGACGCAGTCGCGGTCTTCGCGCACGGCCAGCAGGCCCGGCTTGGCGCCGGCTTCCTGCAGCATCGTGCGGTAGGTGTCGCCCAGTTCCAGACGGCGCTGGATTTCCCACTCGAAGCGTTCCAGCTTGCCCAGCACCACGGCGCACTGGATGGTGTCCATGCGGCCGCCCACGCCGATGCGCGTGTGGTAGTAGCGCCGCTCCTGGCCGTGCGTGCGGATCTCGCGCAGCGCCTTGGCCAGCCCGTCGTCGTTCGTGAAGATGGCGCCGCCGTCGCCGTAGCAGCCCAGGGGCTTGCTCGGGAAGAAGCTGGTGCAGCCGATGGTCGACAGGTTGCAGCTCTTCCTGCCCTTGTAGCTGGCGCCAAAGCTCTGCGCCGCATCCTCGATCACCGCGAGGTTACCGTGCCCGGCCGCGATCGCGTTGATCGCATCCATGTCGGCGACTTGGCCGTACAGCGACACCGGCATGATCGCCTTGGTTCGGCGCGTGATCTTCTCTTCGATCTTCTTCGCGTCGATCAGGCAGGTGTCGCGCTCGATGTCGACGTACACCGGCGTGGCGCCGGCCAGAACGATCATCTCCACCGTCGCCGCGAAGGTGAAGGGCGTGGTGATCACTTCGTCGCCGCGGCCGATGCCCAGCGCCATCAGGGACATCAGCAGCGCCTCGGTGCCGGAAGCGCAGCTGATCACGTGCTTGCTGCCCGTGTAGGCACCCAGCTTCTGCTCCATCTCGACCACTTCCGGGCCCAGGATGTACTGGCCGTGGTCCAGCACCTTGTGGATGCGCGCGTCGATGTCGGCCTTCAGGGCGCGGTACTGCGCCTTCAGGTCGATGAACTCGATCTTCTCGGGCGCCTTGTCTTTCAGGACTGCGTTCATGCCTCGGTCTCCTCAGTTCTTCGTCTGCAGCGTCACGACGCCGTCGCGCAGCACGTAGCGCTCCCCCGTGTTCGGGCAGGTGGCCTCGCCGTTGCCTTCCAGCGGCAACTCGAGGCGCTCGCCGAAGCGGCTCATCCAGCCGGCCTGCTTGGCGGGCACGCCCAGCATCAGGGCGAAGGGCTTCACGTCGCGGTTCACCACGGCGCCGGCCCCGACGAACGCGTATTCGCCGATGGTGGTGCCGCACACGATGGTGCTGTTGGCGCCCAGGGTCGCGCCCTTCTTCACCAGCGTGCGGCGGTATTCGTCCTTGCGGGTGACGGCCGAGCGCGGGTTGTACACGTTGGTGAACACCATGCTCGGGCCGCAGAACACGTCGTCTTCCAGCGTCACCGCGTCGTACACCGACACGTTGTTCTGGACCTTCACGTTGTTGCCGATCTTCACGTCGTTGCCGACGAAGACGTTCTGGCCGAAGGAGCAGCGCTCGCCGATGCGCGCGCCGCCGCAGATGTGCACCCAGTGCCACACGCGCGAGCCTTCGCCGATCTCGGCGCCGGCGTCGACGATGGCGGTGGAATGGATCGTCGCTGCCGCCATCAGAGCTCCAGCGGCAGGTTCACGCGCACGCCGTCACGGGCCGAGCGGTAGGCCGCGATCAGCACTTCCAGCGACTTCAGGCCTTCGCGGCCGTCCACTTCGGCGCTCGCCTTGCCGCGCAGCACGTCGATCACGTTGCGGTAGTACAGCGGGTGGCCGAAGCCGTAGACGGACGTCGTTTCGTAGCTGGCCTTCTTGACCTGCTCGTCCTCCGGCAGCTTGTCCTGGAAGTCCCAGTGCTGGATCTCGTTGACGGCCACGCCGCCCACGCGCACGGTGCCCTTCTCGCCCAGGATGGTGATGCTGCCTTCCAGGTTCTTGGGATAGGTCAGCATCGTCACGTTCAGCGAGCCCATGGCGCCGCTGCGCCACTTGCAGGACAGCACACCCGTGTCTTCCGCCTCGATGTCCCGCGCCAGCGTGCCGGTGTAGGCATGCAGGCTCTCGATCGGGCCGATCAGCCATTCCAGCAGGTCGACGTAGTGGCTGGCCTGGTTCATGAAGGCGCCGCCGTCCATTTCCCAGGTGCCGCGCCACTTGGCCTGGTCGTAGTAGCCCTGCTGGGGCCGCTGCCAGAACACGTTGAGGTTGACCATGTAGATGCGGCCGAAGCGCTTGGCCTCCACCGCCTTCTTCAGCAGTTGCAGCGTGGCATTGCGGCGGTTCTGCTTGACGACGAACAGGCGCACGCCCGCTTCGTCGCACTCGCGCACCATGCGCACGCCGTCTTCCCACTTGGTGGCCATGGGCTTTTCGGTCAGCACGTGGAAGCCTGCGTGCGCGGCCTTCACGGCGTGCGAGGGGTGCACGCCGCTGGGCGTGGTCAGCACCACGACATCCGCGTTGGTGTTGGCCAGCAGCGATTCGATGTTGGCGTGGCCGCGGGCGCCGGTCTCCTTGACGGCGCTTTCGAGCGCCTTGGGGTCGATGTCGCAGACGTCCACCAGTTCGGCGTCGCCCGCATGTTCGCGGATGGAGCCGACGTGGTTCTTGGCAATGCGGCCGCAGCCGACGATGGCGAAGCGGATCTTGCGGTCGAGGATGGGCTGGGTCATGGCAGGCGGTCTCACAGGCGCCAGACGGTGAAGCCCGCAGCTTCGAGGTCCTGGCGCGGATAGATGGACTTCACGTCGGCGAACACGGGCTTGTCGCCGCGCACGAAGGTGCGCAGGTCCTTGGCCGACAGCGCCTTGTACTCGCGGTGCGAGACGGCCACGATCAGCGAATCGACCTGGTTCTTCGCGTCGATCTTGCCGAGCTTGAGGTTGTATTCCTCTTCGACCTCGTGCGCCTCCGCGTGGGGGTCGGCGATGACCACCTTCAGGCCGTAGCTTTGCAGCTCGCGCACGATGTCCACCACCTTGGTGTTGCGCACGTCCGGGCAGTTTTCCTTGAAGGTGAAGCCCAGCACGCCCACGGTGCTGCGCGCCACGTCGATGCCGCAGCGGATCATTTCCTTGACCGCGGCACGGGCCACGTAGCGGCCCATGTTGTCGTTGATGCGCCGTCCCGCCAGGATCACCTGCGGGATGTAGCCCAGCTTCTCCGCCTTGTGCGTCAGGTAGTACGGGTCCACGCCGATGCAGTGGCCGCCCACCAGGCCGGGCTTGAAGGGCATGAAGTTCCACTTGGAGCCGGCCGCGTCCAGCACCTCCATCGTGTCGATGCCCATGCGCTCGAACACCACGGCCAGCTCGTTCATGAGGGCGATGTTCAGGTCGCGCTGGGTGTTCTCGATCACCTTGGCGGCCTCGGCCACCTTCAGGCTGCTGGCGCGGTGCACGCCGGCTGTCACCACGGAGCCATACACCTCGGCCACGATGTCCAGCGTCTTCGCGTCCGAGCCGGAGACGATCTTCTTGATCTTGGTGAAGGTGTGCTCGCGGTCGCCGGGGTTGATGCGCTCGGGGCTGTAACCGACGGTGAAGTCGGTGCCGAACTTCAGGCCCGACTCCTTTTCCAGCACCGGGATGCAGTCTTCCTCGGTCGCGCCGGGGTAGACCGTGGATTCGTAGACGACGATGTCGCCCTTCTTCAGCGCCTTGCCGACGGAACGCGAAGCGCCCACCAGCGGCGACAGGTCCGGCTTGTTGCCCTGGTCGACCGGCGTGGGTACCGCGACGATGAAGAAGTCGCAGGTCTTGAGGTCCTCGATCTTGTCCGTGAAGCGGATCTCGGCTGTCTTCAGCTCCTCGGGGGTGACTTCCTCGGTGCTGTCCTTGCCCGCCTTGAGTTCGGCGATGCGCGCTGCCTTGATGTCGAAGCCGACCACCGGGTGCG
>DATAGN010000561.1:0-5342 GCA_036263715.1 Ramlibacter sp. | reverse complement strand
CCCACAGCGTCCTGAGCTTGGCCAGTTCCTCGTCGAAGCGCGCGCCCATGCGCCTCTTCTCTTCCTCCTGCGCGGCAATGAAGCGTTGCTGCGCGGCGACCTGCTGCTCGATCTCCTCCACCTGGCGCTTGAGCTTGGCTGGCCACTGCGCGGGGCTCTTGTAGAACTCGGTCTCGGTGTTCAACTGCTTGCGCTGCGCCTGCAGCTCCCCGATGCGCCGCTGGCCGCTCGCGATGGCGTCCTGCACCGTCTGCATGGACTTGACCCGCTCCGCGTCGTGGCTGGACTGGTTGGGATAGCGCGTGAGCAGCGCCTTGAGCACCCGCCGCTCGTCCGCCGCGCGTTGCCGCTCTTCGTTGGCCTTGCGTTCCCGCTCCTCCTGCGCCGCCTGCTCGGTCGGCGTGAGCACGGGCTTGAGCGTGCGGCGGACCGTGCCGGTGGGGCCCAGTTCCTTCTGTTCCCGGTCGATGCACTCGGGAATCGGCCGGTCCGACGTGAGCCGGCGGCCCTTGCCGTCGATGCAGGTGTAGATGCCCTGCCCCCATGCCGGCAGCGCGCCGACCAGGGCGGCGGCGGCAAGCGCCAGGCGGGGCAGGACACGGGTCATCGCGGACTCCTTCAGGCTATCCGGCGCCGTAGCGATCGCGGTACGCGAGCACCTGGGGGTGGTGTCGCCCGAGCTCGTCGCCGGCGTGGACCTGCAGATATTGCAAGAGGTCTGCCAGCCCGGCAATCGCGACGACAGCCAAGCCCAATCTGTCACGGACATACTGCACGGCGCTCCAGGAAACGTCGTTGCCGTTTTCCGTCGCCTTCTCCTGCCGGTCCAGCGCGATGGCCACCGCATGGGGCGTGGCGCCGGCCGCCTGGATCACGGCGATCGACTCCCGGGCGGCCGTGCCCGCGGACATGACGTCGTCCACGATCAGCACCCGGCCCCGCACCGGCGCGCCCACCAGCGAACCCCCCTCGCCGTGGGCCTTGGCTTCCTTGCGGTTGTACGCGTACGGCACGTTGCGGCCCAGGCGCGCGAGCTCGATCGCAACAGCGGCGGCCAGCGGTATGCCTTTGTACGCAGGCCCGAACAACATGTCGAACTCGATGCCCGATGCGAGGATGCGCTGTGCATAGAATTGCGCCAGCCGCCCGAGCTTGGCGCCGTCGTCGAACAGGCCGGCGTTGAAGAAGTAGGGCGACATGCGTCCCGCCTTGGTCTTGAACTCGCCGAAGCGCAAGACGCCGGACTGCACCGCGAATGCCACGAAATCCTGCGCCAGCTGGTCCTGGCCGCTCACCGCCACCATGGGAAAGTCCTTGTTCAAACTGACCAGCCTCAACCTGAACGGCATCCGCTCGGCCACCAGCAAGGGCGTGGAGGCCTGGGTCGCGCAACACAGCCCGGATTGTATTTGCGTGCAGGAGGTCAAGGCCCAGCACGAGGACGTGCACGGCAAGTACGACGCACTGGCAGGCCTGAAGGGGCACTTCCACTTCGCGCAGAAGAAGGGCTATTCGGGCGTCGGGGCGTTCACGCGCCACGAGCCGAGCGACGTGGTCGTCGGCTTCGGCTGCGAGGAGTTCGATGCCGAGGGGCGCTATGTCGAACTGCGCTTCGACACGCCGCAGCGCCGGCTGTCCATCATCAGCTGCTACTTCCCCTCCGGTTCCTCGGGCGAGGACCGGCAGCAGGCCAAGTTCCGCTTCCTCGACGCGCTCGACCCGCACCTGGTGGCGCTGAAGGCGCAGCGCGACTTCGTCCTGTGCGGCGACATCAACATCGCGCACAACGAAAAGGACCTGAAGAACTGGAAAGGCAACCGCAAGAACAGCGGTTTCCTGCCCGAGGAACGCGCCTGGATGACAAAACTGTTATCCGAAACGGGCCTGGTGGACGTTTATCGTCACCTCCAGCCCGAGACCACCGACGCCTGCTACACGTGGTGGAGCAACCGCGGCCAGGCCTATGCCAAGAACGTGGGCTGGCGGCTGGATTACCACCTGGCCACGCCCGGCATCGCCCACCTGGCGCGCAAGGAGGCGATCTTCAGGGACCAGCGCTTTTCGGACCACGCGCCGATCACGGTGGAGTACGAGCTGGGGCTGTAGGCCCTGCAACGGTCCGTGCGCGCCCGCATAGCGGGATTCCCCGGAGTTCCCCGCAGAGGCACGATGCTAGTCTGCCGGCTCCGAACCAAGGAGGGGAAGGCGATGCACAACGGATCCCGCGCCGCGGCGCGCTTGCTCCTGGCCGCGCTGGCCTGGCTGACCTTCGCGGCGGGCGCCGCGGCCAACACCCTGACGCAGAACGTGTCCTGGACCATCGACCGGCCCGGCACCACCGCCAAGTACCGCATCGTCGCCTACGGCGACTCCATCTACGCGGGCTACAACGGCTCCACCCTCAATGCCGCCAAGTACGCGGCGCCCACGGTGAACGCGGAATACCTGTCGGCGCTCTGGAACGCGGACATCGAGAGCGTGCGCCGCGCCAAGTCCGGCGCCGTGGCTTCGGACATCTACAACAACAAGATCGTCGCCGAGAAGTCGTACATGCAGGCGGCCTCCACCCGCGTGGTCACCTTCGAGATGTGCGGCAACGACGGCCTGCAGGCGCGCTCGAACCTCAAGGGCCAGACCGGCACCTGCAACTACACGCAGCTCAATAACGCCGTCAACAGCTGCAAGACCTACGTCGCGGCGGCGATGGACTTCATCAACGCCAATGCCTACGCGGGCACGAAGCTCAAGATCATCTCCAACCTGCACTACCCGGGCTATGCGGCCGACAACGTGCAGAGCTCCTGCCGCGACGCCACCACGGGCGCCACGGTGAACCTGCAGAACCTGTTCCTGCCCAAGCTGGCGACCATGAACTACTGGATGTGCGAGTACGCGCGCCAGAAGGGCTTCCAATGCACCGACAGCTTCGCGCAGTACATGGGCGCCGACTACGACAGCAACGGCGACGGCCAGGTCGATTCGGACGCACTGCGCTTCGTGCCGGGCGAGAGCGAGTCGGCGTACGTCACGCGCATCACCTCCACCTTGCGCGGCACCATCCGCGATGCCAACGCGCACTTCGTCTCGGCCACCAGCAGCTACGACTACATCCAGTCCGACGACACCCATCCCACCTACACCGGCGGCACGGTCAACGCCGGCCTGTTCGGCGGGACCACCGGGACCGGCGCGCCTCGCTACACCACGTTTACCAACGGCAAGAGCCCGCTGTGGAACCAGTTCGGGCACGAGCGCATGGGGTGGGGCCTGTCGACCTCCAACCCCGCGGCGCCCTGACGGTGCCGCACGGGGCCGCGGCCCATGAACCAGCCCCGCCCGAGCGAGCCTGCCCGCAGCGACACCGCGTGGGGGCCTTCGCTCACGCTCCTCGCGCTGGCGGTGGGCGTGCTGGCCGGCGCGCTGTTCTGGTGGTGGGATGCGGCGGCGCCGGTCGATGCGTCCGCCGCGGCGGTGGCTTCCCCGCCTGCGATCGTCGGGCCCCCGCTCGCGGCTGTCCCACCCGTTGCGCCCGCGGCCGCGTCGACCGTGGTGTCCACCGCGGCAGAGGCCGCGCCCGCGCAGCGCCCGAACGTGCCCCCGCCGGCGATCCCGCGCACGCGGGAACCCGGCGGCGACCCCACCCCGGACCTGTCCGACTACGTCAATCCCGGTGAGCGACCGACCATGCCGCAGGTGATCGAGCGACTGCACCAGGCCGGCGTGCGCACCGGCCTCGGCGCCTTCAACCCGCCAGGCACGCGCCCGCCGCTGGTGGGACTCGCGGTGCCGGAGAACTTCGCCTTGCCGGAAGGCTACGTGCGCCACCACCAGGCAACCGACGACGGCCAGCGCATCGAGGCGATCCTGATGTTCGCGCCGGACAGGCAGTTCTTCGATGCCGCCGGCCGCCCGATCGCCATTCCTGCCGACCGCGTGGTGCCGCCGGAGATGGCGCCTCCCGGCCTGCCCGTGCGCCGCATCACCATCCCGGCGCCGCTCGAGGCGCCGCGCCCCGGGAGCTGAAGATCGCCATCCGCTTCAGCCCGCTCGCCGCGTTGCGGTGGGCGGGCATCGTCGCAAGCGCGCTCCTCGTCTTCCTGCTCGCCCGCGGCGGGCCCGCGTGGGTGCTGGCGTTCGTGGTGTTCGTTCCCTGGCTGCGCACGCTCGATGCCGAGCGAACGCTGGCGAAGGTGCTGCTGTCGGCCTGGGCGATGTCGGTCGCGTATACCGCGGCGGCCTTCGCATGGTTCGGCGTCGCGATCGGCAGCTACACCCAGGTCGGCACGCCCGCCGGCATCGCCGTGCTGCTTCTCGCTGCACCGCTGCTGCAACCGCAGATCCTCGCCTTCGCCCTCGTGCGCCATGCCGTGGGGCGAAGCCACGGCGTGCTGTTGCGAACGCTCGCCGCGGCCGCTGCGTGGGTCGCGACCGAGTGGCTGGTGCCGCGGCTGCTGGGCGACACCTTCGGCTACGCCCTGTACCCCTCGCGCCTCCTGCGCCAGGCGGCGGACCTCGGCGGCGTGGCCGGGCTCACCTTCTTGTTGCTGCTCGCGAACGAGGCCGTGGCCGTCGCGCTGGCACGGCGCCGCGACGGCGTGCGCGCGATCGCCGTGCCGCTGGCGCTCGCCACGGCGGTGCCGCTGCTGCTGGCCGCCTACGGCTTCGGCGCGCTCGCCTCCCTGCAGCCCCCGGACAGGGCGACGCCGCTGCGCATCGGCCTCGTGCAGGCGAACATCGTCGACTACGAACGCCTGCGCCGCGAGAAGGGCGCCGGCGCGGTGGTGCGCGAGGTGCTGGATACCCACTACGCCATGAGCTACGACGCCGTGGTTCGGCAGCGCGCGGATGCGGTGCTCTGGTCGGAGACGGTCTATCCGACCACCTTCGGCCGGCCCAAGAGCGAGGCAGGCGCGGAACTCGATCGCGAGATCCTGGAGATCGTCAACGCCGCCGGCGTGCCCTTCGTCTTCGGCACCTACGACCGCGATGCGGCCGGCGAGTACAACGCCGCCGCCTTCGTCGCGCCGGGCGCGGGGCTGCTGGGCATGTACCGCAAGGCGCGCCCGTTCCCGCTGACGGAATACGTGCCCGCATGGCTGGATGGACCGCTGCTGCGCCGCTGGCTGCCGTGGGCGGGGTCCTGGCAGCCGGGCAGCGGTGCGCGCGTGTTCCCCCTGCGGCTGAAGGACGGCCGCGAGGTGCCGGTGCTGCCCCTGATCTGCCTGGACGACGTGGATGCCGGCCTCGCACTCCAAGGCGCGCGCCTCGGTGCGCTGGCGATCGTCACCTTCTCCAACGACGCGTGGTTCACGGCGGCGCCGCAGGGCGCACGCCTGCACCAG
>DATAGN010000560.1:0-14289 GCA_036263715.1 Ramlibacter sp. | reverse complement strand
GCCACAGGCCGCGATCGAGCGTGCCCAGGGGGTCGTGCGTGCCCCAGACCACTTGCGTCGGCACCGGCACGCCGGCGTTGCGGCACGTTTCGAACAGGCGCGACTTGGCGCGCATGACGCTCGGGATCCAGCTGTCCGCGTGGGCGCCCTGGGCCATGCGCGCCAGCGCGTCCTGGTGCGGGGGGAAGGACGCGGCGGCGACGCAGGCATTCAGCAGCGCGTCGTCAACGTGGTGGTGGGCGAAGGAAATGCTTTCGAGCGCCACGCGTTGCGAGCTGCGCTGCCACATCGGATGCAGCGGATAGGCCAGGGCGACCTCGTCGACACCATCGCCCGAGGGCGCGGCCGCCGTGCTGGAAACAGCCGTCACCGCGGCCACCAGCTCCGGTTGCTCGCAGGCCAGCATCAGCGCGACCAGCCCGCCCGTGTCGTGGCCGACGACGTGGCAACGCTGGATGTCTAGGGCGCGCAGGGTGGCGCGCACGTGCCGCGCCATCGCATCCACCGTGAGGCCATCGGACGTGATGCCTGTCTGTCCGAAGCCCGGCAGGTCCACCGCCACCACGGCGAACTCCCGGGCGAACTGCGGCAGGCACGACTCCCACAGGTGCGCGCCGCTGCAGTAGGGCGTTATGCCGGGCGTGCCGCCGTGCACGAAGACGATGGGCGTGGAGGAGCTTCCGCCGCGCAGCACGCTCGACGGCGTGCCGGCGATGTCCAGGACCTGGCGCGTGAGGGTCGTCATGACTTCAATCCTGGTGAAGGGCGACGAAGCGGGCCAGCAACGCGTTGAAGCGATGCGGGTGCTCGCGGAAAGGAAAGTGCCCCGACTCGTTGATCACGTGGAACTGCGTGCTGCGGTCGTGCCGGGCGATGGTCTGGAACAGCTCGATGCCGCGGTCGATGACGGCCGTGCGGTCGTTGAAGCCCCACACGACCTGCGTGGGTCGCTGCAGGCGTCCGTCGGCCAGCCACTGCAGCGTCTCGCGCTTCTCGTGCGCCAGCGACGGCAGGAACACCTTGGTGGCCAGCTTGCCGTCCTCCATCTTCTTCACCGTTTCCTGGTACTTGGCTTGCGCCAGGATCTGCAGCACGGCGTCGACCCATTCGTCCGTGACCGCGCGCGGCGAGAAGCTGTAGTTCTCGTAGACCCAGCGCACGCATTCGCGGCTGCCGCGCGCAAAGGGCGGCCGCGTGAGCACCGGCTCGTTGGTGCCGATGCCCGGACTGAGCGTCCCGCTGTTGACGACCGTGAGCGAGCGCACCAGTTCGTGGTTCTCCAGCGCCAGGCGCGTGGCCGCGTAGCCGCCGCGCGAGTGGCCCACCAGGTGCACCGGCGGCAGGTCGAGCGCGCGCAGGAAGCCGGCCGCATGCCGCACCACCGCGGCCATCGTGTAGTCCTCGTCGCGCTGCGGATTGCCGGTGAAGCCTTGCCCCAGCTTGTCGAAGGCGATCACGCGGAAGTGCTTCGCCAGCGGCCCCAGGTTCAGGTTCCACGTGTAGGCGCCGGAGGCGGACTCGCCGCTGCCGAAGTTGCCGCCGTAGATGAAGACCAGGGGCGTGCCGCGCCCGGCTTCGCAGTACCAGGTGCGCACGCCTTCGACGTCGATCCAGCGCGGCGGCGGCAGGGTGGCAACGGCAGGCGGGGACGCGTCCTCGCGTTCGGCAGGGTTCGTGTTCATGGAGGCCAGTCACGCGGGCAAGGCGCGCGTTTCGCCGGATGCTAGGCCGGGCGCTCCATACCGTCCAATATAGAATCGGGCGCAGCGAAATACCTTTTCGGTATCAGGATGGAACTCAGGCAGCTGCGCTATTTCGTCGAGGTCGCGGACGCGCTGAGCTTCACGAAGGCAGCGCAGAAGCTGCACGTTTCGCAGCCGCCCATCAGCCGCCAGATCGCGCGGCTGGAACAGGAAGTCGGCACCGCGCTGCTCCTTCGCACCAAGCAGTCGGTGGCGCTCACCGAGGCGGGGCGCGTGTTCCTGGAGCAGGCGCGCATCACGCTGGCGAGCGCGCAGCACGCGATGGAATCCGCGCGGCGCGCCGGCGAGGGCCATGTCGGCACGCTCTCCCTGGGTTTCGGCGGCCTCACCGCCTACTGGTGGCCGCGCGTGATCTCCGCCTTCCGCGCCGAGAGCCCGTCGGTCCAGCTCGTGCTCCATCCGTTGCAGCTGGCGTACCAGCGCAACGCGCTGCGCGAGGGCAAGATCGACGTGGGCCTGGTGGTGATGCCGGTGGACGACGAGGAACTGGCCTGCGAACGCTTCACCACCGAATCGCTGTGGGTGGCGCTGCCCGAGGGCCATCCGCTGGCCGCGCACCGCACGCTGGAACTCGCGCAGCTGTCGCGCGGCGAATTCGTCATGGTTCCCTGGGCGCGAGGCTTCGGCTTCGGGCGCCTGACCATGCGCATCTGCAGCCGCGCCGGCTTCGTGCCGCACGTGGTGCAGGAAGCCGAGCCGATGGAGTCGGTCATCGGCATGGTGGGCACGGGCGTGGGCATCGCGATCGTGCCGGCCATCGTGCGCCAGTTGCCGGTGGCCAAGGTGGTCTACCGGCCGATCAAGGAGAAGTTCGCGCGGGCGGATATCGGCATCGCCTGGAACAAGGCCAATCCTTCGCCGGTGCTGCAACGCTTCCTGGCCGTGGCGCGGCGGGTGATCCGCGAGCAGGCCAGGGCCGCTTCAGTGCGGTAGCAGCGAGCGTCGCTGCGCCAGCACCAGCGCCAGGGCGGAGACGAGCCCCACCACGAACAGCAGCGCCAGGCCCCAGCGGTAGCCCACCTGCGGCGCCCAGAGCACGCCCAGCAGCAGCGGCGCCACCGCCCGTGCGATGGCCTGCGGCAGTCCCAGGGCGCCATTGAGCGCCGCCACGTGTTCCCGGTTGACGTACTGCGCGATGGCGGTGCCCTTCACGATGGTGAGCATGCCGTTGCCGAGGCCATAGAGCAGCACGAACAGCAGGCCGGCCAGCGGCGACGCCGCGCCGGCCACGAGCGCTGCCAGCGCCGCCGGGATCAGCAGCGGGATCAGCCGGTTGGCCACGTGCAGGTCGAAGCGGTGCTCGAAGAAGAACAGCAGCAGGCGCCCGAGCACCTGCATGACGCCGATGGTGGCCGGAATCGCGATCACCCAGGCCTCGTGCAGCCCGGCCTCCCGCAACAGGCTGATCAGGTGCGGCGGGATGGCAGCGGTGATGCCCATCATGCCCACCACGAAGACGCCGATCAGGAGGAAGGGCGCGCTGCGCAGCAGCGTCTCGGGCGAATGGCCGCCGACCGGCGGCGCGGGCGCGCGGGGCGGGGCGCCGCGCAGGCAGATCGCGTGCAAGGGCGCGCACACCAACAGGTGCACGGCGGCCAGCACCAGCAGCGCGTTGCGCCACCCGAAGCTGGAGATCAGCCAGGCGTCGAGCGGGATGAAGACGGTGCTCGCCAGGCCGCCTAGGAAGGTCATCGTGATGATGGCGCGGCGAAAGTCCTGCGGGAAGCGGCGCGTGACGACCGCGAACACGGGCGTGTACAGCGTCGCCGCCAGCGCGACCCCCAGCAGCAGCCACACGGCGAAGAAGCCGGCGGCCGACGCGATGAATGCGTGGGCCGCCAGTCCGCCAGCTAGCGCCAGCGAGCCGAAGGTCATCACCGCGCGCTCGTGCCCGCGGTCGATCCAGCGCCCCACCGGATAGGCGAAGACGCCCTCGGCCAGCAGCGCCAGGCTGAAGGCCAGCGAGGACTGCGCCCGGGTCAGGCCCAGCTCGCGCTCCACCGGCTCGAGCAGCAGCGCGAAGGTATAGAAGACGCTGCCCCAGGAGATCAGCTGGGCCAGCGAAAGCCACAGGACGAGGCGGCGGTCGTGGCTCGCGGGCTTGCTCATGCGGGGTGAGTGTATGCAGGCGTGCTTCCCGCCCGGTCCCTGCACTGAACTGGGGAGGCCTTGCACCGTCCGGGAACGCGGTGACCCGCGAAAGCTTGGTTGAGCACTGGTTGCATGTGGTTGAAGCCGCGCTTCCGGGGGCAATTGCCGCTGGTCCTAACCGGAAAGTAGGCGTGGACTGTGGGAATCGCCAGTTGGCCCGGACCTTGCATCCCTAGGGTCAACCATAACAACCATGCGACCAGGAGGTTGCTATGGTTGCACCGCATCGAACCATAGCAAGGACAGCCATGACCAGCACGCTCGCCCGGCCGACCGGCCAAGCCAGCCGCGAAGAAGAACTCCGGGCGATGTACGAGGAGATCAAGGACAGGAACCTGTTCCCCTTCTGGGCCAAGCGCTCCGACGTGGAGCACGACGAGATCAGGCAGTTGATGGAGGGCGTCAAGGCGGTCCCCCACGTGTGGAGCTACCAGCGCGACCTCGCGCCGCTGCTGGAGCAATCCGCCCGCCTGATCACGCACGCGGACACGGATCGGCGCTCCCTGGTGCTGGTCAACCCCGGCCTGAAGCCCAAGCGCGCCACGGTCAGCACCCTCTACACCGCCTACCGCGTCAACGATCCCAACGAGGTGATGCCGCCGCACCGCCACACCGCCAGCGCCATCCGCCTGGGCCTCACGGGCCAGAGCAACTTCACCGGTGTCGAAGGCGAGGACATCGTGTTCGGCCACGGCGACATGGTGCTGACGCCGCGCGACACCTGGCACAACCACGGCAACATGGGCGACGACAACGCGGTGAACCTGTCGGTGCTCGACTACCCGCTGGTGGAGACGCTCAACGCGCTGCAGTTCGAGCACGACTACAAGGAAGACGGCCAGGTCAAGAAGAAGCAGACCGCGCGCTTCACGCCCGACTACTCGGCGCGCATGTACGGCACCGGCGGCATCACGCCCCGTTTCGTCGACCACCGCCGCGGCGTCGGCGGTTCCTCGCCGATGTACGTGTACCGCTACGAGGCCATGCGCGAGATCCTGGAGCGCAACCGCGACTGGGACGGCGACCCGTTCACCGGCCTGCAGATGGAATACACCGACCCGATCCGCGGCGGCCCGGTCTACAAGACCATGACCTTCTTCATGCAGATGCTGCGCCCTGGCGAGCGCACGCTGCCGATCAAGCAGACCGCCAGCCTGCTGGTGTCGCCGCTGGAAGGCAACGGCAAGTGCGTGATCGACGGCCAGGACTTCCCGTTCGAGCCCTTCGACACCGTGGCGGTGCCGGGCAACCACTGGACCGAGTACGTCAACACGAGCGCCACCGAGCCGGTGATCCTGTTCATCGCCAGCGACGAGAACGCGCTCGACGCCTTCGGCCTGCTGCAGCGGTTCGGCCGCACCCCGGCGGGCGACCTGGTGCGCCTGGTCTGAGGAAGCACGAATTGGCGAAGGCATCCAACACGCGCCTCCTCAGCCACGTCGACTGCCCCGGCGGCGGCCAGGTCTGGGTCGAGCGCAACATCATGTACGTGTCGCACATGCGGCCGCCGGACGGGACGTCGATCTACGACGTGTCCGACCCGAAGCAGCCGCGCCTGCTGGCGAAGATGGAAGTGCCCATGGGCTGGCACTCCCACAAGGTGCGCGTCAGCGGCGGCGTCATGATCGTCAACTACGAGAAGTTCCGCGAAGGCGCGCCCGATTTCGGCGGCGGCCTCGGGATCTTCGACATCTCCAATCCCGGCAAGCCGCAGCTGATCACGAAGTGGCGCGTGAGCGGCGAGGCCGGCGGCGTGCACCGTTTCAGCTTCGACGGCCGCTACGCGTACATCTCGCCCACCGCCGAGGGCTACGTCGGCAACATCGTGAAGATCCTCGACCTGGCGAATCCCGCCAGGCCCGAGGAAGTCTCGAGCTGGTGGATCCCCGGCCAGCACGTCGCCGGCGGCGAGGAGTACCTCTGGGACGACTTCGTCAAGCCCCGCTGCCACCATCCGCTGCGCCTGGGCGATCGCCTCTACGTCTCCTACTGGCACCACGGCTTCTTCATCCTCGACATCGCCGACATGGCGCGGCCGAAGCTCGTGTCCGCGGTCAACAGCAGCCCCGCACACCCGCACCCCACGCACACCGCCATGCCGGTGCCCTGGAAGCTGAAGGGCCGCGACATCCTGGTGGTGGCCGACGAGGACGTCGCCAAGCTGCGCCCGAGCGCGCCGGCCTTCACCTGGTTCTACGACATCACGGACGAACGCCAGCCCATGCCCATCTCCACCTTCCAGGTGGAAGGCGTCGACACCGACGGCAGCCCGCAGGACCCCTTCACCGGCTGCCACCAGCCGTCGGAGAAGTTCTTCGACAACATCGTGCCCTTCGCGTGGTTCGCACAGGGCCTGCGCCTGCTGGACATCTCCGACCCCTTCCGTCCGCGCGAGGTGGGCTACTACGAGCCGGACGCGCCCGCCGGCTACGGCCGCATCTCATCGAACGACGTGACGATGGACGAACGCGGCATCGTGTACCTGCTCGATCGGCAGCAGGGGCTGGACATCATCGAATGCTTCCCGCGCTGAAAGAAGGATCATGAAAGAAACTCCAGGCATCCAGGTCTACGGCAAGAAGAACCCGAACCTGCCCTTCCACCCCGCGGTGCGCGCCGGCGACTTCGTGTACCTCTCGGGCCAGGTGGCCAAGGACGAGGACGGCAACATGGTCAACGGCACCATCGAAGTCGAGACCCACGCCACGCTCAAGGCCTGCCAGCGCATCCTGGCGCAGGCCGGCTGCCGCCTGGACGACGTCGTGAAGGTCACCGTGTTCCTGGAAGACGCGCGCGACTTCGGCCGCTACAACGGCGTCTTCAAGGAGTATTTCCCCGAGGGGCGCATCGCGCGCACCACGGTCGAAGCCCGTGCGGTGATCACCACCCGCATCGAGATCGAGATGACGGCGTACAAGCCGCTCGCCCCCTAAACCCCCCGCACCACCCAAAGGACACCCCATGTACAAGCTGCTCGGCCGCGCCACCTCCGGCAACGTCCAGAAGGTCATCTTCCTGCTCGAGGAGCTGAAGGCCCCGTACGAACGCCAGGACTATGGCCGCCAGTTCGAGAACACGACCACGCCGGAGTACCTGGCGATGAACCCGACGCAGAAGGTGCCCACGCTGGTCGATGGCGACCTGTCGATCTGGGAGTCGCACACGATCCTGCGCTACGTCGCGGCCAAGCAGGGCTCCAAGCTCCTGCCCACCGACCTGGGCGAACGCACGAAGGTGGAGCGCTGGATGGACTGGCTGCTGGCCGCCCTCAACTCCGCCTACCTCGGTGGTTTCAAGGATGCCAAGAAGCCGGCGGCCGAGCGCGCGCCCGATACCGTGAAGAACCTGGTGACGGAACTGGCGATCCTGGAAAAGCAGCTGGCCAAGAGCCCCTACGTCGCGGGCAACGAGTTCACCCTGGCCGACGTCGCCATGGGTCCCATTGTCAAGCGTTGCGTGGCCTTCCCCTACGACATGCCGCCCACGCCGCACATCGCCGCCTGGCTGGAGAAGCTGGCGCAGCGCCCCGCCTTCGTGAAGGCGACCGCGGCCTGACGCCGCGCCGGCGCACCCACCCTCCATGCGAGTCCTTCCAGAATCCATGCAGCCGACGACCACGCCAGCGGCAAGCAACGAGCCCCTCATCAGCGCCCGTGGCGTCGCCGTCGACTTCACCCATGCCGGGCAGACCAACCGCGTCCTGCACAACGTGAACCTGTCGGTGCCGCGCGGCGGCTTCGTGTCGCTGATCGGACCCTCGGGTTGCGGCAAGAGCACGCTGCTGAAGGTGATGGCCGGCCTGCTGGAGCCCAGCGAAGGCGAGGTTCGCGTAGCGGGCGTGAAGCCGGCGGAAGCGGCGCGCCAGCGCCGCATCGGCCTGGTCTTCCAGGAGGCGACGCTGATGCCCTGGAAGAACGCGCTGGACAACGTCAAGGTCCTGATGGAGATCGCCTACAAGGACCGGCCGCGCCAGGAGATCGACGACCGCGCCGCCGAGATGCTGCGGCTGGTCGGCCTCGAGCAGGCGGCGCTCAAGCGGCCGGGGCAGCTGTCGGGCGGCATGCGCCAGCGCGTGGCGGTCGCCCGCGCGCTCGCGATGGACCCCGAGGTGCTGATGATGGACGAGCCCTTCGGCGCGCTCGACGCCATCACCCGCGAGGAGATGAGCGACTTCCTGCTGGAGATCTGGCAGCGCACGCGCAAGACCATCGTCTTCGTCACCCACTCCATCGACGAGGCCGTGTTCCTGTCCAAGGAAGTGCACGTGATGGCCACGGGCCCCGCGCGCATCCTCGAATCCATCCCGATCGGGCTGCCGCACCCGCGCAACGACAGCAGCTACATGCTGCCGGAATTCGCCACCGCCTCCGGGCGCCTGCGCAGCCTGCTCAAGGAAGGCCACGGAAAGAGAGCCACCGCATGACCCCCGCCACCATCACGCCGCCCGCCGTCGCTCCCGCCAGCAGCTTCGCCGCGGTGCGCCACGCCCTCTCGGGCATCTACCCGGCGCTCGTGCTGACGCTGGGGATCCTGGTGCTGTGGGAGCTGGCCGCGCGGGTGCTCAAGCTGCCCGAGTTCGTGCTGCCCGCACCCTCGATGATCTGGAACATGCTGATCACGCGCCAGGGCGCGCTGGCCGGCGCCAGCTGGGTCACCGCCGAGGAAATCCTCTACGGCTTCCTGCTGTCGGTGGCGGTCGGCGTGGTGATCGCCGTCGTCATCGCGCGCTTCGAGCGACTCGGCGAGGCCGTGTACCCGCTGATGGTGCTGTTCCAGAACGTGCCCAAGATCGCGCTGGCGCCGCTGTTCATCCTGTGGTTCGGCTACGACCTCGCGCCCAAGATCCTGCTGATCGTGGTGATGGCCTTCTTCCCCGTGGCCCTCAACATGCTGGTGGGCCTGCGCTCGGCGGACCCGAACCTGGTGACGCTGCTCAAGACCGTGGGCGCGTCCAAGACCGAGATCCTCTGGCGCGTGCAGATCCCGCATTCGCTGCCCTACCTGATGTCGGGCATCAAGATCGCGATCACCCTGAGCGTCATCGGCGCCATCGTCGGCGAGTTCGCCGGCGCCTCCGCCGGCCTGGGCTACATGATCCAGTTCGCCTCCACCCAGATGGAGACGGCGCTCGTGTTCGCCGCGCTGGCCCAGGTGTCCGTGCTGGGCATGGCCTTCTATTACGCCATCGAGCTGATCGAGTGGAAGTACCTCGACTGGGCTCCCAAGTCCTCCTGATTCGCTCCCTCCCTTCCTTCGCCCCCTCCCCTGAAAGGACGACCCTCGTGAAATTCACTCCCAAGCTGCTGCGCGGCATCGCAACCGTCGGCGCCACGCTGGCGCTCGCCACCTCCGCGCTCGCCCAGAAGCTGGACGACGTGTCCGTCCAGCTCGATTACGTGGTGCGTGCGGACCACGCCATGTTCTTCGTCGCGCGCGACAAGGGCTTCTTCAAGGACAACGGCATCAACGTCACCGCCATCCGCAAGGGCACGGGCTCGACCGACGCGCTGCGCCTGGTGGCCAACGGCAACGCGGAGTTCGGCTTCGCCGACCTGCCCACGCTGATGGTCGCGCGTTCGCGCACGATCCCGGTGGTGGCGCTGGCGGCCGTGAACCAGAGGAGTCCGATGGCGATGATCGCGGTAAAGTCGCGCCGCACCCTGAGCAAGCCCGCGGACATCAAGGGCCTGAACATCGGCGTGCACTCCTCCGGCTCGACCTACATCTTCCTGAAGGCTTTCCTCGCGGCCAACGGCATGTCGCTGAACGACATCAAACAGAGCACGGTGGCGCCCCCGTACGAGAGCTACCTGGTGCTGGGCCGCGTCGACGCCGTCCCCGGCTACATCAACGCGGAAGTGCCGGAGATGGAGGAGAAGACCGGCGGGCCCGGCACGCTGTCCATCATCCAGGGCGCCGACTTCGGCTACAAGGCGTACGGCTCGGGCATGTTCACCTCCGAGAAGATGATCGCCGAGAAGCCGGACCTGGTGCAGCGCTTCACCAAGGCGTACCTGCAGGCCTTCCAGTTCGTGGCCGAGAACCCCAAGGAAGCGGTCGACATCCTGGTGAAGGCCAACCCCGAGTACGCGCCCAAGACCGGCATGCTGATGAAGCAGCTGGACACCAACCTGCAGAAAAGCTTCTTCAGCGACGCCACCAAGGCGGGTGGCCTGGGCACGATCACGCCGCAGCAATGGAAGGAAACGGCTGAAACGCTGATCGCCCAGGACGTGCTGCCCAAGGACGCCAGCCTGACCGCCGGCTACGAGATGCGCTTCCAGAGGGCCGCCAACCCGGCGCGTCGCTGATGCCCACGGTGCGCGTTCCGGCCCACGACGGCCTCTACTACGGCGGCGGCTGGCATGCGCCGGTGCAGGGTGGCTACTCGGAGGTGACGGAGCCCGGCACCGGCCGGCGCCTCGGGCGCGCGCCCATCGCCACGTCAGCCGACGCGGATGCGGCCGTGGCCGCGGCGAAGCAGGGCTTCGCCGCGTGGCGCGACACGCCGCCGCTGGAACGCGCGCGCACCCTGAAGGCCATTGCCGCACGGCTGCGCCAGCACGTCGAGGAGCTCGCCTTGCTGGATGCGGCCGACTGCGGCAACCCGGTGAGCGAGATGGCCGGCGACGTGCACGTGGCCGCTGCGCTGTTCGAATTCTTCGCCGGCCTGGTCACCGAGATCAAGGGCGCGTCCATCCCGATGGGGCCGGATGCCGTCAACTTCTCGGTGCGCGAGCCGCTGGGCGTGGTGGCGCGCATCGTCGCGTTCAACCACCCCTTCATGTTCGCCGCCGGCAAGATGGCGGCGCCGCTGGCCGCCGGCAATGCGGTCATCATCAAGCCACCGGAGCAGGCGCCGTTGTCGGCGCTCCGGCTGGCCGAGATCATCGGCGACCTGTTGCCGCCCGGCGTCGTGTCGGTCCTGCCTGGCGGACGCGAAGTTGGCTCGGCGCTGGTCGGCCACCGCGACGTCGCCATGGTGGCGCTCGTCGGCAGCGTGGAGACGGGGCGCGCCGTGATGAAGCAGGCGGCCGACCGGCTCAAGCCGGTGCTGCTGGAGCTGGGCGGCAAGAACGCGCTGATCGCGTACCCGGATGTCGACCCCGACAAGGTGGCCGCAGCCATCGTCGCGGGCATGAACTTCACCTGGTGCGGCCAGTCCTGCGGTTCCACCAGCCGCGCCTTCGTGCACGCCGACATCCACGACGAAGTGGTCGAGCGCGTGCGGCAGCAGTGCGCGCGCTACGTGCCGGGGCTGCCCACCGAAGCCGCGACCACGATGGGCGCGATCATCAGCCGCGAGCAGCACGCCAAGGTGCTGCGCTACATCGCATCGGCGCGCGAAGAGGGCGCGCGCCTGGTGTGCGGCGGCAAGGTGCCCGATGCGCCGGCGGGGGCGGAGGGCTTCTACGTGGAGCCCACCGTGTTCGCGGACGTGCGGCAGTCGATGCGCATCGCTTCCGAGGAAATCTTCGGCCCCGTGCTGTCGATCCTGAAGTGGAGCGACGAGGCCCGGATGCTGGAAGACGTCAACAGCGTCGACTACGGCCTGACCTGCGCGATCTGGACCAACGACCTGGAAAAGGCGCACCGCACCGCGATGCGAACGCAGGCCGGCTTCGTCTGGGTCAACGAGGTCGCCAAGCACTTCCTGGGCGCGCCGTTCGGCGGCGTCAAGCAGTCCGGCATCGGCCGCGAGGAATGCCTGGGCGAGCTGCTCGCGTTCACCTCCGAGAAGAACATCCACATCGGTTTGAAGCGCGTCGCGCGCTGACGTCGCAGGTCCATGCAAGAAGAGTTCGACTACATCGTGGTGGGCGCGGGATCAGCCGGCTGCGTGCTGGCCAACCGCCTGAGCGAGGACCGCAACGCCCGGGTGCTGCTGCTCGAAGCCGGCGGCTGGGACCGCGACCCGTGGATCAAGATCCCGCTCGGCTGGGGCAAGATCCTGCAGAACCGCCTGCACGACTGGATGTACTTCGCCGAGCCCGAGGCGGCGGTGGACAACCGGCGCGTGGAGTGCGCGCGCGGCAAGGTGGTGGGCGGTTCCTCCTCCACCAACGCGATGGCCTACGTGCGCGGCAACCCGCGGGACTACGACCGCTGGGCCGACCAGTACGGGCTGCATCGCTGGGACTATGCGCACGTGCTGCCCTACCTGCGCAAGCAGGAGCGCTGGGAAGACGGTGCGTCGGCCGAGCGCGGCGGCGACGGTCCCATCAACGTGCAGCGCTGCCGCTATCGCGACCCGCTGATCGGCGCCTTCGCCGAGGCCGCCCGCGCTGCCGGCCACCCGTGGACCGAGGACTACAACACGGCGCAGCAGGACGGCTTCGGCGTGCTGCAAATGAGCATCCGCGAGGGCGCGCGTTGCAGCAGCGCGGTGGCCTACCTGCGGCCGGCACTCTCGCGTCCCAACCTCACGGTGAAAGTGAAGGTGCTGGCCACGCGCGTGCTGCTGGAAGGCGGCCGCGCCACCGGGCTCGAGTACATCGAGGGCGGGCAGCGCAAGACGGCGCGCGCCTCGCGCGAGGTCCTGCTTTGCGGCGGCGTGATCAACACGCCGCAACTGCTGATGCTGTCCGGCATCGGCGCGCCGCAGCAGCTGGCGGCGCACGGCATTCCGGTGCAAGTGGCACTGCCAGGCGTGGGCGCCAACCTGCAGGACCACCCGTCGGTGATCGTCATGTACCAGCGCAAGGAGCCGGGGCCTTTCCACCGCAACATGCGGCTGGACCGCGTCGGCCTGTCGGTCCTGCAGGCGTACTTCACCGGCACCGGCTTCGCCGCCGACGTCCCCGGCGGGCTGGTCGGTTTCCTGCGCAGCCGCGCGGGCCTGGACACGCCGGACCTGCAGATGCTGCTGACGGCGGCGCCGCTGCCGTCGTGGCCCTACCTGCAGCCGTTCAAGAAGCCGTTCCAGGACGGCTTCGCGTGTCGCGCCGTGGTGCTGCATCCGGAGAGCCGCGGCCGCGTCGCGCTTGCATCGAACGACCCGGCGGCCGCGCCGAAGATCCACCAGAACTTCCTGGCCACCAACGGCGACTGGCGCGCCGCGCGTGCGGCCATCCGCATGATCCGCGACATCGCGCGGCAACCGGCGCTGGCGCCCTTCGTGGGCCGCGAGATCGCGCCGGGCGAGGCCTGCAACGGCGACGAAGCGATCGATGCCTTCATCCGCAAGACGGCCATCACCGTGCACCACCCGGCGGGCACCTGCCGCATGGGCAGCGCGGACGACGAGGCCGCGGTGGTGGACGAAGAGCTGCGCGTGCGCGGCGTCGCCGGCCTGCGGGTGGTGGACGCTTCGGTGATGCCGGACCTGACCTCGGGCAACATCAATGCCCCGGTGATCATGATCGCCGAGCGTGCCGCGGACTTCATCGCGGGGCGGGTGCCGCTCGCGCCCGCTGCGCCTACCCGCATGGAGCGCCGGCCCGAGGCGCTCGCGCCTGCGGCCTGAGACCCCAACCATGGTGCCTGCTTCCTCCCGCCACAGCGTGCTGGTCACCCAGCCCTTGTCCGATGCGGCCCGGCGCCGCCTCGACATGTTCTTCGACGTGCAGGCGCTGTGGGAAGACCGCGTGCCCTCGCGCGACGAACTCGCGGCGTCCCTGCAGGGCAAGGCGGGCGTGCTCACCGACAGCCGGATCACGTTGGACGCCGACCTGATCGCGCGGCTGCCGCAACTGCGTGCCGTCTGCCATGCGGGCCCGGGGCCGCACGCCTTCGACCTGCCGGCCTGCACGCGCGCGGGCATCCGCGCCACGAGCCTGCCCGCGGACGATGCCGCGCAGTTGCGCGAGGCCGCGCGTGCCCAGCGAGTGTGGCGGGGCTTGCTGCCGGTGTTGCAGGAGGCTGCGCCACGCGCGGACGCAGAGGGCCGCTACGGCCGCTGGTCGCCCTCGCGCACCATCGCCGCCGCCGCGCAGCGCACCACGCTGCGCCTGGTCGGTGATGCGCCGTGGGTGCGGCCGCTTCTCACGCTGGCCGCCGATGCGCGGGTGCGGGTGCTCCAGGGCGCCGCCGGGGAACAGGCGGATGTGGTCCTGCTGTGCGATGCGCCATCGCGTTCGTCCGGTGGCGCGCGCGTGGTCGATGCGGGGGAGTTGCTGTCCGGAGTCAGGGAGGAGCAGACGCCTGATCGCACGCGGACGGCGGCCGAGGACCTGGTCGCCGCGCTCGGCTTCGGTCGGCATGGCTGGCATCCGCCGAACCTGTTGAACAGCGAGATCCTTTGCGAGTCGTGTTGCTGATGCCCGGAAATACGTCGCGAAAGTGACGACCACCTTGCAACCAACTCAACCAACGACTCAACCAGTCACTAGAATGGTCGTATGAACAGCGTCCTTGCGCCGATGCCTGCCCCGGA
>DATAGN010000559.1:0-2220 GCA_036263715.1 Ramlibacter sp. | reverse complement strand
CGCTGCTGCTGATGCTGCCGGTGGCCCTGGTGCTGGCGCGCGTGGACGCGGCCGTTCCGCCGGCCGCAGTTGCGAGCGCCGGCGAGGATCGGACCGACGCCGAAACGCGCGGCCTCATCCTCTGCTACGGCCTCATGGGATTCGGCTACATCCTGCCGGCCACCTTCCTGCCGGCGCTGGCGCGCACGCTGGTGGACGACCCGCGCTGGTTCGGCCTGGCGTGGCCGGTGTTCGGCGCGACGGCGGCCGTGTCGACCGCCTTCACTGCCACGCTGTTCCGCCGCTCTTCGCGCATTCGCGTGTGGGCTGCCGGCCAGCTCCTGATGGGCGCGGGCGTGCTGCTTCCGAGCCTGTGGCTGCATGCAGCGACGATCGTCGCGTCGGCGCTGCTGGTGGGCGGCACGTTCATGGTCATCACGCTGGCAGGCGTGCAGGAGATGCGCGCGCGTGCTCCAGCCCACACAGCGCGCCTGGTCGGGCGCATCACCGCCGCTTTCGCACTGGGCCAGATCGCCGGACCGGTCGCCTCGACCTTGCTCCTGCGCCTGCCGATCCCCGCCGACGCCGCGCTCGCGCTCGCGCTGCAACTCGCGGCCATCGGCCTGCTTGCCAGCGGCGCCTGGTTGTGGCGCCGCACCGTTCCTGCTTCCCCAGACGAGGAGATCGCCAATGCCTGAGACCCAGCCCCTGCCGCAAGGTTATGCCCGCGCCGCGCGCGAACGCCTGCCGATGCCGTCACCCGACGCGATGAACGACGCGCAGCGCGATGCGGCCCAAGCGCTGGTCAACGGACCGCGCAAAGGCGTGTACGGCCCCTTCCTGCCGCTGCTGCGCAGTCCCGCCTTGCTGGACCGGGTGGCGAAGATGGGCGAGTACCTGCGCTTCGAGAGCGTGCTCGATGCCCGCGTGCGCGAACTCGCCACGTGCGCGGTGGCGCGGCACGTGAGCAACCAGTTCGAGTGGACGATGCACGCGCCGCTGGCCGTCAAGGCCGGCGTGGCCGAGGCGGCCGTAGAAGCCTTGCGCCTTGGCGCGCGCCCCAAGGGGCTGCCACCTGACGAAGAAGCGGCGCTGGACTTCACCGACGAGTTGTTGCGCACCCACGGCACCAGCGAGCCCACGTATGCGGCGGCGCTGCAGGTTTTCGGCGAGCAGGGCGTCGTCGAGCTTGCCAGCCTGGTCGGCTACTTCACGATGGTGTCGTGGGTGATGAACGTGGCCAAGACTCCGGCGCAGGCGAGCGCACCGGGGCCCGGCATCGATGCGTTTCCCGCCTGAAGCAGGCAAAAAAACAGCCACCTTGCGGTGGCTGTATCAAGTCCTTGGAAGGACGTCGTTGGGAGACTTGAATCCGGATGTCCCGGCGATGCGTGACAGTGTTCGCTACTCTAGCCAACCTGATCCGTACGTCCATCCTCCGTTCGGGGGATGCCTGCGGACGGGGTCATCAGGGCACGGGGATGATCTTCGTGATTTTTACCGGTATTGGCGAGGGGCTTTTACCGCCGCTTACATCTACTCGCAAGGCAGCTTCAGCACGAAGCAGGCACCGCCACCCGGGTTGTCCTCGCAGTGAGCACTACCTTGGTGCCGAACCGCGATCGAGCGGACCAGCGAGAGCCCGAGGCCGACGCCGCCTTCGCGTTCGCTGGCCCCGCGCAGCCGGTAGAACGGCTCGAAGATGCGCTCGCGCTCCGCTTCGGGCACGCCCGGGCCTTGGTCGCAGACCCGGATGACGGCGCACCGCTCTTCGCGGGTGAGCTTCAGCACCACCGGGCCGGCGCTGTAGCGGCGGGCGTTCTCCAGCAGGTTGCGGATCGCCCGGCGCAGCAGCTTGGGGACGCCCTGCACCACCATCGATTCCTGCGCCCCGGCGAGGTCCAGCTCCGCACCGGCCCGCGCGCTTTCCTCCGCGGCCAGGCCGGTCAGGTCCACCGTTTCGATGGTGCCCATGTCGGTCTCGCGCGCGTCCAGGCGGCTGGCCAGCAGGATCTCGTCGATCAGCTGGTCCAGCTCCGCGATGTTGCGGGTGATCTCGTCGCGGGTGCGGGGCGACGGCTCCGGGTCCATCAGTTCCAGGCCCATGCGGATGCGGGCCAGCGGCGAGCGCAGCTCGTGCGAGGCGTTCGCCAGCAGGGACTTGTTGGCCTTGAGCAGGTTCTCGACCCGTTCCGCCGCGTGGTTGAAACGGCGCGCCAGGAAGGCGACTTCGTCGGTGCC
>DATAGN010000558.1:0-9493 GCA_036263715.1 Ramlibacter sp. | reverse complement strand
GCCTCGATCTTGGAGAAGTCGAGGATGTCGTCCACCACGCCCACCAGGTGCTGCCCCGCCGCTTCCACCTTGCTGATGTAGTCGCGCTGGCGCGGCGTGAGCCCGGTGCGCAGCGCCAGGTGCGACATCCCGGTGATGGCGTTGATCGGCGTGCGGATCTCGTGGCTCATGTTGGCGAGGAAGGCGGTCTTGGTCGCCGTCGCTTCCTCGGCCAGCGCACGGGCGCGCCGCATCTCTTCCTCCGCCTCGTGCCGGCGCGTCACGTCCCGTGCGACCACGACCACGCCGATCGGGGCGCCTTCGTCGTCGCGCATCGGGCTGCGCACCACTTCCAGCAGCGCGCGCCGGCCGTCCTCGAAGCTGTACCACTCCTCGCTGACCACGTCCTGGTTCGACGACAGCACGCGCGCATCGCCGTCGCGCACCTGGCGCGCCTGCTCGCCGGAGTACAGCTCGTCGACCGTGCGGCCCACCACGCCTTCGGGCGGCACGCCCACGAGCGCGGTGTACGAGGTGTTGCAGCCCAGGAAGTGGCCGTGCGCGTCGCGGTAGGCGATCAGGTCGGGGCTGGATTCGATCACTGCACCGAGCAGCGCCTGCTGCTGCTGCACCGCGACCTGGGCGGCGGCGCTGCGGCGCAGCGCCACGCGCACGTTGCGCGCGAGCACCGCCACCACGCCGATGCACAGGGCGAGCGTGAGCAGCAGCGACACCAGCATCGCACTGCGGTCCTGCGCCAGCGCTCCGCGGCGCTCTTCCAGCACCTGCCGCAACGCGTGGTCGAGGCGCCCGGCCTGCAGTTCGGCCGGCTCGGTCGCCTGCGGCGGAGGGCCGACGGTGTCGCGCAAGCGGTTCAACAGGGCGGCTTCGTGGCCGTCGGCGATGTGGGTTGCCAGGGAGTCGACCAGCGGGCGGCAGTCGCGTCCCTCCTCCGCGGACAGGCAGGAGCGCAGGTCGGCCAGGCCGATGCGGGCCTGCTGCACCCGCTCGACTTCCTGCGCGCCGGCGGCGAAGCGGATGTTGGAGCGGTAGGTGAAGCCGGTGGAGGCGAGCAGCACCGCGAGGATGGCCCAGAAGAACACGCGCAGCCCGCCTTCGAGGCCCGCGGCGGCCGGCCGGCGCACCTGCCGCTCCATGCGGCGCTGCCAGTTGAACATGCCCGCGCCCAGCATGGTGAGCGTGAGCGCCGTGCTGAGCGCCACGGGCGGCAGCCACCGGTTGGCGACCAGGACCGACTCGTTCCAGACGTAACCCAGCACGCAAACCACGCCGATGGCGATCACCTGCGCCACGCACAGTGTCACGACCCAGCCGTAACCGCGCCCCAGCAGCGCGATCGAGGTGCCCAGCAGCACCAGGCTCCAGGCGCTGAATGGGGACATGCGACCGGGGATCGCATTGAAGGCCGTGGAGCGGTCGGGGAACAGCAGTTCGTCGATCCCAAAGTCCACGCCGGCCAGGTACTGCAGCAGGGTCGCGGCCCCGATCGCGAAGACCAGCACGGCCAGCGCGTTGGCGGCCGCGTGCGCGCCCCGCCCGGTTCGCGTGCGCAATCCCAGTGCCACACCGGCCCCGAGCAAGCCCACGGCGGTGTTCGCCTTCATCGCCAGTGCGCCAGGCACGAGGCTGCGCAGGCCGTCGATCCCCAGCACCCAGCCAAGCAACACGGCGGCGCTGACCGCCACGGCCAACACCGCTGCGGTCAGCGCCCAAGCGGTGTCCGCGCCCCGGGCGCGGCCCTGTGTCTCAACCACGCATCGTCCTGCAGTCGCCAAGCAAAAGCCGCGAACGATACCGGACCGGCGGGGGGCAGTCCACCGCGCGGCGGAGGGGCGGCTTGCGTTCGGCCCCAGGCGGCGCGAGCATACGCACCGATGGCGCGGATTCTTGGGCTTTTCTTACTGGGTGCGGCGATGGCTGCGGCGGCGCAGGAACGGCGTAATGCTTTCGACGACCCGTTCCTGTCGGTCACGTCGGCCGTCCCGGGGTGTCCGGTGCCGCGCCCGCCCGGATTCACGGCCCAGGAGGTCCGGCAGGAAGCGCACGTTCGCGCGCAGCACGGCACCAGCTGCTACCGGTCCGGGCGCTGCCGCCTGCCCAACTCCTACCTGTACGACAAGGAGATCATCCCGCGCGTGCAGCAGTACCTGCGCCAGGACGGCCGCTTCGGCGACACCTCGGTGTGGGTGCTGGGCGAGCGGCGCATCGTCACCCTCATGGGCTGCGTGCGCACGCGCGAGCAGGCCGAGCAGATGGAAAAGGCCGTCCTCCTGGTCGACGACGTCATGGGCGTGGTCAACCAGCTGATGGTCGGCACGGGCGGCAAGCCGAAGTACGACATCGGTAGATGACCTCGTACGCCCGCAGCCGCGACGGTGCTTGAATGGCGCATCCCTTCCTGGAGCGAACGATGGACAGCAGCGAAGTACGGCCCGCGCGGGCCGAGCTCATGACCGGCGACGATTACCGCGAGTCGCTGCGGCGGCTCAAGCCCGTGGTCTTCGTGGACGGCCGGCGCGTGGACAGCGTTGCCGACGAACCGGCCCTGCGGCCGGGCGTCAATGCGCTCGCGTATACCTACGACTTCGCGCTGAAGCCGGAGCTCGCGCCGCTCGCGCTGGCGACGCAGGCTTCGCGCAACAAGGTGGTCAACCGCATGCTGCACGTCAACGAGTCCTGCGGCGACCTGCTGAACAAGCTGGAGGCCGTGCGCCTGCTGTGCCAGGAGACGGGCTGCGCGCAGCGCTACCTGGCGCACGACGCGTTCAACGGCCTGGCGCAGGCGACCGCGCACATCGACGATGCGCGCGGCACGACCGAACACACCGCGCGCTTCCAGGCGTACCTGGCGTACATGCAGGACCACGACCTGTCCGTGGGCATCGCGATGACCGATGCCAAGGGCGACCGCAGCCGCAAGCCGCACCAGCAGGCCAACCCGGACAGCTACGTGCACGTGGTGGAGCGCAATGCCAAGGGCATCGTGATCAGCGGCACGAAGGCCATCGTCACCGGCGCGCCCTACATGCACGAGTTCCTGGTCATGCCCAGTCGCAACATGGGCCGGGAGGATGCGGACTTCGCGGTCTGCTGCGCGGTGCCCGTGGACGCGAAGGGCATCACGATCGTGTCGCGGCCGGCGGGGCGCCCCGGCGAGAAGCTGGAGCACGGCGACGCGCTGTTCTCGCGCAAGTACGGCCAGGCCACCGGCGTGGTGATGTTCGACCGCGTGTTCGTGCCCTGGGAGCGCGTGTTCTACGAAGGCGCGTGGGAGCACACGCACGTGCTCACGTACAGCTATGCCACGCACCATCGCCACAGCTGCATCGCCGCGCGCGCAGGCTTCGGCGACCTGCTGATCGGCGCCGGCGCCCTGATGTGCGAGGCCAACGGCCTCGATCCCGGGGAGAAGGCCAACCTGCGCGACCCGATGGTGGAGCTGATCAAGATCACCGAGGGCTTCTTCGCCTGCGGCGTGGCGGCCAGCGTGTACGGAACGATGGATCCGCACAGCGGCACCTTCATGCCCGATGCGGTGTTCGCCAACATCGGCAAGCTGCTGCTGGCCACGCAGATCTACGACATGCACCGCCTCGCGCACGAGGTCTCCGGTGGCCTGATCGTGGCCCTGCCGGGCCCCGACGAGGACCACAACCCGGAGACCGCCGCGCGGCTGTCGGAAGTGCTGCGCGCCAATCCCGACGTGCCTTACGACAAGCGCATTGAGGTCGCGCGCCTGATGGAGGACCTGACGGCGTCATACCAGGGAGGCTGGTATTCGCTGATCAGCCTGCATGGCGGCGGTTCGCCCGCGGCGATGAAGCAGGAGATCTGGCGCAACTATCCCCTGGGCAACAAGGTGGAACTGGTCGAGCGCCTGCTGGAGCGCGGCGTGCTGGACCAGCCCGATCGCGCGATCACGAATAACAGGCAGCCGGGGCGTTGCTGCGACACCGGCTGCACGGCGCCCGGGCAGGCTGTCATGATCCCGCTGGAGCAGGTGACGCGCCGAGGCCAGTGAACGCAGAGTGCGCAGAGGTTACGCAGAGGGCGCAGCGAAAGAATGAAAAAGGCCCGCCGAAGCGGGCCTTCTCACTGCGCCGGGGCGATCAGCGCTTGTCCAGCGGCACCACGTCGCGCTTGGTCGCGCCGGTGAACAGCTGGCGGGGGCGGCCGATTTTGTACTCGGGGTCGCCGATCATCTCGTTCAGCTGCGCGATCCAGCCGACCGTGCGGGCGAGCGCGAAGATCGCGGTGAACAGGCTCACCGGGATGCCGATCGCGCGCTGCACGATGCCGGAGTAGAAGTCCACGTTCGGGTACAGCTTGCGCGAGACGAAGTACTCGTCCTCCAGCGCCACCTTCTCCAGCGCCATGGCGAGCTTGAACATCGGGTCGTTGCCCAGGCCCAGCTCGGCCAGCACCTCGTGGCAGGTCTCGCGCATCAGCTTGGCGCGCGGGTCGTAGTTCTTGTACACGCGGTGGCCGAAGCCCATCAGCTTGATGCCGCTGTTCTTGTCCTTCACCTTGGAGACGAACTCGCCGATCTTGGCCACGCCGCCCATCCTCTGGATGTCTTCCAGCATGTTCAGCGCCGCCTCGTTGGCGCCGCCGTGCGCGGGGCCCCACAGGCAGGCCACGCCGGCCGCGATGGCCGCGAACGGGTTGGTGCCGGAGGAGCCGCACAGGCGCACCGTGGAGGTCGAGGCGTTCTGCTCGTGGTCGGCGTGCAGGATGAAGATGCGGTCCATCGCGCGCACCAGCACCTCGTTGGGCTCGTAGTCCTCGCAGGGCGTCGCGAACATCATGCGCATGAAGTTCGACGTGTAGTTCAGCGAGTTCTTCGGGTAAATGTAGGGCTGGCCGATGGTGTACTTGTACGCCATGGACACCAGCGTCGGCATCTTCGCGATCAGGCGGATCGCGGAGATCTCGCGGTGCTCGGGATTGTTGATGTCCGTGCTGTCGTGATAGAAGGCCGACAGGGCGCCCACCAGGCCCGTCATCACCGCCATCGGGTGCGCGTCGCGGCGGAAGCCGCGCAGGAAGAACTGCATCTGCTCGTTGACCATCGTGTGGTTGGTCACGCGCGCGACGAAGTCGGCCTTCTGCGCCGGGTTGGGCAGCTCGCCGTAGAGCAGCAGGTAGCAGGTCTCGAGGTAGTCGCAGTTGGTGGCGAGCTGCTCGATCGGGTAGCCGCGGTACAGCAGCTCGCCCTTGTCGCCGTCGATGTACGTGATGGTCGACTGGCACGAAGCCGTGGACATGAAGCCCGGGTCGTACGTGAACATGCCGGTCTGCGCATAGAGCTTGCGGATGTCGACGACGTCGGGGCCGATGGTGCCCTTGTAGACGGGCAGGTCGACGCTGGGGCTGCCGTTGCTGAAGGACAGCGTTGCCTTGTTGTCAGCGAGTTTCATAGTGGTTTCCTGTCAGTTCAATGCCCACGTTCCGGCGATGCGGCCGCGGGCTTGCGCAGCATCTCCAGCACTTCTCTCACGTCCGGCCGGTCCAGCTCCCCGCTGGCTTCCTGCCGCCGCAGCAGCAGGTCGAGCAGGTCGTTGTCGGCCAGGTTCATCAACTCCCCCAATGCATCGGCCTGCCGCACCGTCAGGGCATCGGCGTACCGCTCGAAGAAACGCTCGATCAGCAGGTCGTTTTCCAGCAGGCCGCGGCGGCAGCGCCAGCGCAGCTTGCTGAGTCCCCGCTCGTCGAGCATCGCTTCGGGCATTGTCTTACTTCCTCAAACCGAGCGCCGGACCATCAGTTCCTTGATCTTGCCGATCGCCATCGTCGGGTTCAGGCCCTTCGGGCAGACGTCGACGCAGTTCATGATGGTGTGGCAGCGGAACAGCCGGTACGGGTCTTCCAGGTTGTCCAGGCGCTCGTTGGTCGCCTGGTCGCGGCTGTCGGCGATGAAGCGGTAGGCCTGCAGCAGGCCGGCGGGGCCCACGAACTTGTCCGGGTTCCACCAGAAGCTGGGGCAGCTGGTCGAGCAGCTGGCGCACAGGATGCACTCGTACAGGCCGTTGAGCTCGTCGCGCTCCTCGGGGGACTGCAGGCGCTCCTTCTCGGGCGGGATGTTGTCGTTGACCAGGTAGGGCTTGACCGAGTGGTACTGCTTGAAGAACTGGGTCATGTCGACGATCACGTCGCGGATGACCGGCAGGCCGGGCAGCGGCTTCAGGACGATGGGGTCCTTCAGCGTGCGCAGGTTGGTCAGGCAGGCCAGGCCGTTCTTGCCGTTGATGTTCATGGCGTCCGAACCGCACACGCCTTCGCGGCAGGAGCGGCGGAAGGAGATCGTCGGGTCCTGCGCCTTGAGCTTCATCAGGGCGTCGAGCAGCATGCGCTCGTTGCCCTCGAGCTCGATCTCGACCTTCTGCATGTAAGGCTTGTCGTCCTTGTCCGGGTCGTAGCGGTAGATGTGGAAGGTGCGCTTTTCCATGATGGGTATCTGGTTCGAATCTAGGCGACTGCCAGGTCAGCAGAAGTACGTAATCAGAAAGTCCGGACCTTCGGGGGCACGGATTCGACGGACAGCGGCTTGAGCTTGACCGGCTTGTACGCCAGCCGCGAGCCGTCGCTGTAGAACAGGCTGTGCTTCATCCAGTTGGCGTCGTCCCGGCCCAGGGGGGCGGTCGCGTCGTCGGCCGGGCGCTCGTAGTCGCTCACCGTGTGGGCGCCACGGCATTCCTTGCGCGCGGCTGCCGAGACGATGGTCGCCTGCGCCGCCTCGATCAGGTTGTCGACTTCCAGCGCTTCCACGCGCGCCGTGTTGAAGACGCGCGACTTGTCCCTGAGCTCGATGGCATTGACGCGCTCCCGGATCGCCGCGATCTTGCGCACGCCTTCGTCCATGCTGGCCTGCGTGCGGAACACGCCGGCGTGCGCCTGCATGCTGCTGCGGATGTCGTTGGCCACGTCCTGCGCGTATTCGCCGCGCGTGGTGGCCTCCAGCCGGTTCAGGCGCGCCAGCGTGAAGTCGGCGGGGTCGGCCGGCAGCGGCTTGTGCGACTTGGTCCTGCTGGCGAAGTCGACGATGTGGTTGCCCGCCGCCTTGCCGAAGACCAGCAGGTCCAGCAGCGAGTTGGTGCCCAGGCGGTTGGCGCCGTGCACCGACACGCAGGAGCACTCGCCCACCGCGTACAGGCCGTTCAGCGGCGCGTTGTCGTCGCCATTCTTCTGCAGCACCACCTGGCCATGGATGTTGGTCGGGATGCCGCCCATCTGGTAGTGGATGGTGGGCACCACGGGAATAGGCTCGCGCGTGATGTCCACGTTGGCGAAGTTGATGCCGATCTCGTACACCGAAGGCAGGCGCTTGTGGATCGTCTCGGCCCCCAGGTGGTCGAGCTTCAGCAGCACGTAGTCCTTGTTCGGACCGCAGCCGCGGCCTTCCTTGATCTCCTGGTCCATGGAGCGGGAGACGAAGTCGCGCGGCGCCAGGTCCTTCAGCGTGGGCGCGTAGCGCTCCATGAAGCGCTCGCCGTTGCTGTTCAACAGGATCGCGCCTTCGCCGCGGCAGCCCTCGGTGAGCAGCACGCCCGCGCCGGCCACGCCGGTGGGGTGGAACTGCCAGAACTCCATGTCTTCCAGCGGGATGCCGGCGCGCGCGGCCATGCCCAGGCCGTCGCCCGTGTTGATGAAGGCGTTGGTGGAAGCCTGGTAGATGCGGCCGGCGCCGCCGGTGGCCAGCAGCACGGTCTTGGCGTGCAGCACGTGCAGGTCGCCGGTTTCCATCTCCAGCGCGGTCACGCCCACCACGTCGCCTTCGGCGTCGCGGATCAGGTCGAGCGCCATCCACTCCACGAAGAAGCTGGTGCGGGCACGCACGTTCTGCTGGTACAGCGTGTGCAGCATGGCATGGCCCGTGCGGTCGGCCGCGGCGCAGGCGCGCTGCACCGGCTTTTCGCCGTAGTTGGCCGTGTGGCCGCCGAAGGGGCGCTGGTAGATCGTGCCGTCCGGGTTGCGGTCGAAGGGCATGCCGAAATGCTCGAGTTCGTACACGACCTTCGGCGCTTCGCGGCACATGAACTCGATGGCGTCCTGGTCGCCGAGCCAGTCGGAGCCCTTGACGGTGTCGTAGAAGTGGTAGTGCCAGTTGTCCTCGGACATGTTGCCCAGCGACGCGCCGATGCCGCCCTGCGCCGCCACGGTATGCGAGCGGGTGGGGAACACCTTGGTCAGCACGGCGACGTTGAGGCCCGCCAGCGACAGCTGCAGCGAGGCGCGCATGCCGGAGCCGCCGGCGCCGACGATGACGACGTCGAACTTGCGCGTCGTGACGTTCTTGTTGGTATAGCTCATGTTCTGGTTGTCCTCAGACGCGCCACAGGACCTGGATGGCCCAGCCCGCGCAGCCCACCAGCCACACGATCACCAGGATCTGCAGCACCAGGCGCACGCCCACGGGTTTGACGTAATCCATCAGCACGTCGCGCATGCCCACCCACACGTGGTAGATCAGGCCGACGATCGTGGCGAAGGTGAGCATCTTCATCCACTGCGGATGGAAGATGCCGGCCCAGCCCTCGTAGCCCAGCGGGCCGCGGCGGAAGACGGCCTGCACGAACACCACCAGGGTGAACAGCGCCATCAGGACGGCGGTCACGCGCTGCGCCAGCCAGTCGCGCGTGCCGTAGTGCGCACCCACGACGGTGCGGCGGGATCCGTAGTTGACTGCCATGTTCTTGGTCTCCGCGCTCAGTACAGGCCGAACAGCTTGGCGCCGGCGACCGCGGTCAGCACCAGGCTGGCGACCAGGGTGAACTTGGCGGAGCTGAAGCCGAAGCTCTTGCTCACCGCCTTGTGGCTCACGTCCATCCACACGTGGCGGATGCCGGCGATGAAGTGGTGCAGGTAAGCCCAGATCAGGCCCAGGCCGATGAGCTTGAGCAGCACGCCCGTCGCGCCCGTGGAGAACGCCACGCGCAGGCGCGCGGCCGAGATCTCGGAGGACACGGAGGTGTCGAAGATCCAGATGATCAGGGGCAGCAGCACGAACATCAGCACGCCGCTGATGCGATGCAGGATGGACACCCAGCCCGGCGCCGGCAGGCGGTACGTGGGCAGGTCCCTGAAGGCGTTGATGTTCCGGAATTCCGGCCGCTTGCGGGCGAGCTCTGTCATGTCGGGGTTTCTTTCAGGAGGGCTGCGCGATTCATTAAGGGACAACCCTAGATTCTACTCAGCGTGTCAGAGTGCTACCGACGACTGACAGCCGCCTGGCTCTGCGCTTTCAACTCAGCTCGTTGCGGTAGTGGTGCGTGTCGGTGCGATAGAGGCCGCGCCGCAGCTCCATCGGCACGTCGTTGTAGGTGTACGAGAGGCGTTCGACCGAGAGCAGCGGGGCGCCCGCGGCGACGCCGAGCAGCTCCGCCTGCTGCGCGTCGGCCGCCACGGCGCGGATCTTCTCCTCGGCGCGCACCATGCGCACGCCGAACTCGAGTTCGAACAGCGCGTAGGTCGGGCCCTGGTGCGTTTCCATCTG
>DATAGN010000557.1:0-4166 GCA_036263715.1 Ramlibacter sp. | reverse complement strand
CACGTAGCCGTGCGCCGCTTCATGGATGGTGATCGCGAAGAGCACCGGCAGCGCGTAGATCAGGACGGTCTGGATCAGGTTGTTGATATCCACCCGTCGATTGTCTCAGGTCTCCCTACAGGCCCACGATGGAGGGGTCTCCACGCCCGTGGCGCACCAGCACCGGGTCGCCTCCGGTGTCCATGGGCGTGAGGTCCACCACGGTCGTCGGCTGGTCGGGACACGGCCCGGCGCCGATCACCGCGTCCAGCAGCTTCTGGAAGCGCGTGCGAATCAGCTCGGGATCGTTCAGCGGCTCGTGTTCGTTCGGGTCGACGAGGGTCGTGGACAGCAGCGGCGCGCCGTGCATCGCGATCAGCTCCTGCAGCACGCGGTGGTCCGGCACGCGCAGGCCGATGGTCTTGCGCTGCGGGTGGCTCACGCGCCGCGGCACCTCGCGCGTGGCATCGAGGATGAAGGTGAAAGGCCCGGGCGTCGCCGACTTGAGCAGCCGGTACTGCTTGTTGTCCACGCGCGCATAGTTCGACAGCTCGCTCAGGTCGCGGCACAGGATGGTGAGGTGGTGCTTGTCGTCGACCCTGCGGATCTGCCGCAGCCGGTCGGCCGCCGCCTTGTCGTCGAGATGGCACGCGATCGCGTAGCTCGAATCGGTGGGCACCGCCACCACGCCGCCGGACGCGATGATGGCCACCGCCTGCTTCAGCAGGCGTGGCTGCGGATTCTCGGGATGCAATTCAAAGTACTGCGCCATGGTCAGCCCGCGCGGCGCTCGCGCACCGTGAGCCAGGCTCCAGCGGCGCCGCAGACGGCGATCATGCCGATACCGGCGAGCGACAGGTTGTCAGGCACGTGCCGGAACACGAGCCAGCCGCCAAGCATCGCGAAGCCGATCTGGCTGTACAGGTAGGGCGTGAGGGTCGCGGCCGGCGCCCGGTAATACGCCAGGATCAGCACGAAGTGGCCGACCGTGGCCGTAAGCCCCATGAAGCACAGGCAGGCCCACAGCCACCAGTCGGGCAGCGACGTCCACACGAATGGCAGTGCCAGCGAGGACAGCAGGGTGCCCGTCCAGCCGGTGTACAGGTGCATGGTCACCGGGTCCTCGGTGCGCGCGAGCTTGCTGGTGAGCACCTGGAAGGAGGCGTTGGAGGCGACCAGCGCCAGCGGCAGCAAGCTGGTCCAGCCGAAGCCCTGGCCACCGGGGCGCAGGATCATGAGCGTGCCGAGGAAGCCGCCCGCCACCAGCATCCAGCGCAGCAGCGACACGTCTTCCTTCAGCACGGTCGCCGCCAGCAGCGTGATCGCCAGCGGCGTGATCATCACGATCGCGGTGAACTCGCCCACCGGCAGGTAGCGCAGGCTCAGGAAGGCCAGGAAGCTGCTGGTGAGCAGCAGCACGCCGCGCACCAGTTGCCAGCCGAGGTGCCGCGTGCGCCACGCGCGGCGGCCGCGCTGCGGCAACACCACCGCCGTGGTGGCGGCGGCCTGGAAGAAGTAGCGGAACCACAGCGCCATGAGCAGCGGCACCCAGGTGCTGACGTACTTGGTGACGGTGTCGAGCGCCGAAAAGCAGGCGCTGGCCCCCACCACCATCGCGATGCCCAGCAGTGGATTGGAGGGACGCGCCGGCGAGCCCGCGCGTGCGGCCTTCACCGGATGCGGTCGGCCAGCAGTTCCCAGACGGGCGTGAGGCCGCCCGGCAGGAAGGGCAGCCGGCCCAGGTCGGTGTGGCTTTCGTCCGGGCTGTGGAAGTCGCTGCCGCGCGAGGCGGCGAGGTCGAACTCGCGCGCGGTGTCGGCGTACCTGACGTATTCGGTCTCGGTATGGCTGCCGGTCACCACTTCCACCGCGCGGCCACCGTGCGCCTTGAACTCGGTGAACAAGGCGTATTCCTCGTTGGCGGTGAACTTGTAGCGCGCCGGGTGCGCGATGACCGCCACGCCCCCCGCGTCGGTGATCCAGTGCACCGCGTCCTTCAGCGACGCCCAGCGGTGCGGCACGTAGCCCGGCTTGCCTTCGGTGAGGAAGCGGCGGAACACCTCGCCGGTGTCCTTGCAGGCGCCGATTTCCACCAGGTAGCGGGCGAAGTGCGTGCGCGAGACCAGGTCCGGGTTGCCCACGTACTTGAGCGCGCCTTCGTAGGCGTTCGGAATGCCGGCCTTGGCCAACCCGTCCGAAATCTCCAGCGCCCGCGCACCCCGGCCGCCGCGGGTGGCCTGCAGGCCGCGCAGCATGCCGGCGTCGTCGGCATCGAAGCCCAGGCCCACGATGTGCACCGTCTCGCCGGCGAAGGTGACGGAGATCTCGGTGCCGGTGAGGTACTTCATGCCGTTGGCATGCGCGGCAGCCATCGCGCGCCGCTGCCCGCCGATCTCGTCATGGTCGGTCAAGGCCCACAGCTCCACGCCGTTGGCGGCGGCGCGCGCCGCCAGCACCTCGGGTTCGAGGGTGCCGTCGGAGACGACGGAGTGGCAGTGGAGGTCGGCGTTCTGGATGGACACGCCTCGATTGTAGGAGGCTCATCCTGGGAACGCAGACGGCTAGCTCAATGCACCTGCTTCCTTGCGGATGTCGTGCTTGGTGGCCAGGGCGCAGGCGATCGCGAGTTCGAGCCCGCGCACGATCTCCTCGACGCGCATGGAGGGCTGCCCCTGCTGGGGCAGGTAGGGCACGTGGATCAGGCCGCCGCGCGTGCCCTGCCACTTCGGCTGGGCCAGCAGGTGCATCAGGCCGTAGAAGGTCTGGTTGCACACGAAGGTGCCGGCCGTCTGCGACACCTCGGCGCGCACGCCGGCGTCCAGCAGCGCCTGCAGCATCGCCTTGATCGGCAGGGAGGTGAAGTACGCCGCCGGTCCGTCCGGCACGATGGGCACGTCGATGGGCTTGAAGCCGCGGTTGTCGGGAATGCGGGCATCGTTCACGTTGATGGCCACCCGCTCCAGGGAGATCGCGCCGCGGCCGCCTGCCTGGCCGGTACAAATCACGAGCTTGGGCTGGTGCTCCTCCAGCAGCGCTTCCAGGCGCTGGAGGGAGTCACCGAAGATGGTCGGGATCTCGCCGCCGATCACCCGGTGGCCGGCGATCACGCGCCCGTGCAGGGCATGGACGGCATCCCAGCTGGGGTTCACGGCGCTCCCGCCGAAGGGGTCGAAGCCTGTCACCAATACGGACAACGGACTACTTGCGGTCGCGTTTGCTGCAGATAGCATGCTTTTCACTCTACTGCACGGAGAACAAGATGCGTTGGGAAGGTAACCGACAGTCCTCGAACGTCGAGGATATGCGCGCCGGCGGCGGCGGGGGTGGTTTCGGACTCGGGGGCGGCACGATCGGCATCGGCACGATCGTGATCGCGCTCATCGGCGGGGCCGTGTTCGGCATCAACCCGCTGACCATCATCAGCATGATGAGCGGCGGCGGCGCGCCGGTCGCGCAGCAGGCTCCGGCAACGGCTCCGCCGGCCAACGACAAGAGCGCCCAGTTCGTTTCGACCGTGCTGGCCGACACCGAGGACGTGTGGCGCCAGCAGTTCCAGGCGGGCGGCGCGACCTACAACGATCCCAAGCTGGTCCTCTTCCGCGGCTCCGTGCGCACGGCGTGCGGCGCCGGGCAGGCGGCGATGGGGCCGTTCTACTGCCCCGCGGACCAGAAGGTCTACATCGACCTGAGCTTCTACGACACGCTGCGCACGCGCCTGGGCGCGCCGGGCGACTTCGCGCAGGCGTACGTGATCGCGCACGAGGTGGGCCACCATGTGCAGCAGGAGCTGGGCATCAGTGACCAGGTGCGCAGGGCGCAGTCGCAGGCGCGCAGCCAGGCCGAGGCGAACAACCTCAGCGTGCGGCTGGAGTTGCAGGCCGATTGCTTCGCCGGCCTGTGGGCGCACCATGCGCAGCGTTCCCGGCAGATCCTGGAGCAGGGCGACATCGAGGAGGCGATCAATGCCGCCGCCAAGATCGGCGACGACGCCCTGCAAACGAACGCCGGCCGCGCCGTCGTGCCGGAGAGCTTCACGCACGGCACCAGCGAGCAGCGCCAGCGCTGGTTCGCGGTGGGCCTGAAGACGGGCAGCGTGAAGTCCTGCGATACGTTCAGCGCGCGGAATATCTGATGGGCTGGTTCGCCGAGAGGTGAACGCAGAGGACGCAGAGGTTACGCAGAGGACG
>DATAGN010000556.1:0-16442 GCA_036263715.1 Ramlibacter sp. | reverse complement strand
CTCGCGACATCTGTTTGAGTGGAGTGCCGGACCGCGCGCGGGCCGGCACGCAACGAGTTATGTCGCGTGCGGCGCCGAAGCCGGACTTCCAGGTCGCCCGTGCGCACAGCGCGCGGGTCCCCGTCACGGCGGCCCGGCACCGCACCGCACCCGGCGCGACGCGGCGGCAGAGTGATGCGGCGCAGGAGTAACGACGTCAGTTGTTGAAGTGCACTTCCTTGTGCTCGCCCAGTTGCGGCCGCGTGCCCGTCGCGGCGGCCTTGCCCATCTTCAGCAACTGCAGCAGCTTGTTTTCCTTGACGTTCCAGTACTCCGCCTCGTCGATCTTCACCTCGACGAGTTCCATCTTCGGGTCGTCAGGGCCGTCGAACCAGGCCTTGTCCATGGCATCGAACAGCTCCTTGCGCTTGGCCATGTCGCTCGAGATGCGCGCGGTGCCGGTGACCGAGACCCACGTGTCGTCCTTCGGGTTCGCATAGGACAGGTTCACGTTGCCGTCCTGCTGCAGCCGCTGGCCCACCTCGCTGGCCTTGGCGACGAAGAAATAGATGCAGCCGTCCTCGCCGAGCTCGCGGTTCTGCGTGGTGAGCGGATGCGAGTGCAGCGTGCCGTCGCCGTGCCGGTGCGCCAGCATGCAGAAACGCTGCTCCTTGATCAGCTCCCACAGGATCTCGTGTTCCTTGCGCGTGTCGGTCATTGGTTCTCCTTGTATGTGCTACGACGATGGTCGCGCCTGGACCGGCCGGGCTTCGTCGGGGAGGGATGGCGATCCTTGTGAGGACAGGCCGACAGCACGGGAGGCTCTGCCGCGGCGGCCATGCAGGTTTTCCGCGATGACCGCCCCGCTCCTTTGCGGCCCAATGGCGCCATCAGGAGACCCCGATGCACCAGTTCGCGCGCGCAGCCGCCGCCTTGCTGCTGGCGGCCTTTGCCGCCACAGCGCCCGCCCAGTCGCCCGATTTCCCGCGGCAGCCGATCCGCGTGGTCGTGACCTTCCCGCCCGGCGGCAGCGCCGATGCCGTGGTGCGCATGCTGGTGCCGCGCCTGAACGAGAAGCTGGGCCAGCAGGTGGTGGTCGACAACCGCCCCGGCGCAGGCGGCAACATCGGCCTGGCCATCGTCGCCAAGGCGCCGCCGGACGGCTACACGCTGGGCGTCGGCGCGGCCGGCGCGCTGTCGGCCAACAGCAGCCTCTATGCGCAGATGCCCTTCGACCCAGTGAAGGACTTCAGGCCGGTGAGCATGCTGGCGGCGATCCCCTTCGTGCTGATCGGCCATCCGTCGGTGCAGGCGAAAACCCAGCGCGAGTTGATTGCGCTGGCGAAGTCGCAGCCCGGCAAGCTGTCCATCGCGCACGGTGGCAACGGCACCGCCATGCACCTGTCGGCCGCCCTGTTCTCCCAGATGGCGGACGTGAAGATGGTAGAGGTGCCGTACAAGGGCTCGGGGCCGGCGGCGCTCGACGTGCTGGCCGGCAACGTCCCGCTGGCGGTCGTCGACCTGCCCTCGGCACTGCAGCACATCCGTGCGGGCAAGCTGGTCGCCTTCGCCGTGACCAGTCCGCAGCGCCTGCCGCAATTGCCCGACGTGCCCACCGCGTCCGAAGCGGGCCTGGGCGGCTATGACTCCACCGGCTGGTTCGGCGTCGTGGCGCCCGCAGGCACCCCGCCCGCCATCGTCCAGCGGCTCAATGCGGAGATCACCGCGGCCCTGAACGACCCCGCCATCCAGGCCAGCATGCGCAACCTGGGCGTGGAGCCGGCGCCGAGCCGGCCCGAAGCCTTCGAGGCGTACATCCGCGCCGAGACGCAGAAGTGGGCCAAGGTGATCCGCGCGGCCAACATCAAGATCGAGCAATGAGCGACAGCGAGCTGGCTGCCGACGTGCTGGTCGTCGGCGCGGGCCCCGTGGGGCTGAGCCTGGCCATGGACCTGCAGTCGCGCGGCGTGCAGGTGGCGATCTGCGAAACGCGCGCCTACGCGGAGCCGCCCAACGTGAAGTGCAACCACGTGGCCGCGCGCACGATGGAGCGCTTTCGCCGCCTCGGGGTGGCGCGCAAGCTGCGCGACGCGGGGCTGCCGGCGGACTACCCCAACGACGTGGTGTTCCGCACCAGCGTCTGCGGCCTGGAGCTCACGCGCATCCCGATCCCCGGCCGCGCCGAACGCTACACATCGGAGCAAGGGCCCGACACCTGGTGGCCGACGCCGGAGCCCCCGCACCGCATCAACCAGCTGTTCCTGGAGCCCATCCTGCTCGAACACACCGCCGCACTGCCCGGCGTGACCTTGCTCAATCGCACGCAGGTCACGGGCTTCAAGCAGGACGACGCGGGCGTGGTGGCCGTGGCGCGGGACCTGGACAGCGGCCAGGAGCGTCGCATCCGCTGCCGCTACCTGGTGGGCTGCGACGGCGGCAGTTCGACCGTGCGCAAGGCGATCGGCGCGAAGCTGGAAGGCACGCCCGTGATCCAGCGCGTGCAATCGAGCTACATCCGCGCGCCCGGGTTGCGCGAGCGCATTCCCGGCAAGCCGGCCTGGTCCTACTACTCCGTCAATCCGCGCCGTTGCGGCACCGTGTTCGCCATCGACGGCCACGAGACCTGGCTGGTGCACAACCACCTGAACCCGGACGAGCCGGAGTTCGACTCCATCGACCGCGACTGGTCGATCCGGCAGATCCTCGGCGTGGGCGAGGACTTCGACTACGAGATCATCACCCGCGAAGACTGGGTCGGCCGCCGCCTGGTGGCCGACCGCTTTCGCGATGGGCGTGTGTTCATCGCCGGCGATGCCGCGCACCTGTGGGTGCCGTATGCCGGCTATGGCATGAACGCCGGCATCGCCGATGCGCTGAACCTTTCCTGGCTGCTCGCCGCGCGCGTGCAGGGCTGGGGCGACGAACGCATCCTCGACGCCTACGAGGCCGAGCGCCAGCCGATCACGATGCAGGTGTCCAACTTCGCGATGGACCACGCGGCCAAGATGATCAAGGCCCGGCGCGCCGTGCCGGCGAACATCGAGGCTGCGGACGATGAGGGGCGCAAGGCACGCGAGGAAGTCGGCCGCGAGGCTTACGAGCTGAACGTGCAGCAGTTCTGCTGCGCCGGCCTGAACTTCGGCTACTACTACGAGCACTCGCCGATCATCGCGAGCGACGGCGAGCCGCCGCCGGCGTACACGATGGGCGACTTCACGCCTTCCACCGCGCCCGGCTGCCGCGCGCCGCACTTCTGGCTGGCCGACGGCCGTTCGCTGTATGACGCGTTCGGCCAGGGCTACACCTTGCTGCGTTTCGATGCCGCCGCCGACGTTTCCCCGCTGCTGGCCGCCGCAGGCGCGCGAGGCATGCCGCTGACGCTGCTGGACCTGCAGGGCGTCGACGTGCCCGCGGCCTATCGCCACAAGCTGCTCGTGTGCCGGGATGACCAGCACGTGGCGTGGCGTGGCGATGCCATTGAAGCACCCGAGGAACTCGTGACGTTCCTCTGCGGCTCTCGTAGGGCGGCGGTGAGCCCGCAGGCGAACCCCGCCGAACAACCGACCCAAAAGGAACCCGCATGATCCGAGCCGCCATCATCGGCATGGGCACCTGGGGCCAGAACCTCGTGCGCTGCGCCGAAGGCAGCAAGGCCATCCGCTTCACCACGGGCGCGACGCGCACGCCGGACAAGGCGCGCGACTTCGCGCAGAAGCACGGCATCCGCATGCAGGCGAGCTACGAAGACGTGCTGCGCGACCCCGAGGTCGACGCGGTGGTGCTGGCGACGCCGCACTCGCTGCACACCGAGCAGATCGTCGCGGCCGCGCGCGCCGGCAAGCACGTCTTCTGCGAGAAGCCGCTGGGCATGAACGCACGCGATGCGCAGCGCGCGGCCGCGGCGTGCACGGAACACGGCGTCACGCTGGCGGTGGGCTACAACTGGCGCTACCAACCCGCGCTGCGCAGGATCCGCGAGTTGATCGAGGACGGCACCCTCGGCCGCGTGCTGCACATGGAAGGCAACTTCTGCGGTCCCAGCGCCTACCGCTTCCCCAAGGGCCACTGGCGGCATGCGCCCGAGGAAGGGCCCGCCGGCGGCATGACCGGCCGCGGCGTGCACGTCATCGACGCGATGCTGTTCCTGGCCGGTCCGATCGCGCAGGTCACCGCGCAAAGCTTTCGCCTGGCGCAGGACTTCGGCATGGACGACACCACCTCGATGCTGCTGCGCTTCGACAACGGCGCCACCGGCTACCTGGGCACCGTGATCGCCACCGCGGAGACCTGGCGGCTGCAGGTCTTCGGCAGCAACGGGTGGGCCGAGGTCGGCGACGTGGAGCACCTGCACACGTGGGACCTGAAGGTGTGCCTGGTCGATCGCGAGAACGTCACCGTCAAGGGCAGGCCGGTGGTGCACAGCTTTGCGAAGACCAGCACCGAGCGCGCCGAGCTGGAGCACTTCGCGCAGAGTGCAGCCGCGCGCCAGCCGCTGGCCACGCCGGGCGGCGACGCCGTGCACAACGTGGCGCTGCTGCAGGCCATCGTCTCGTCCATCCAGTCGCAGCAGCCGGTGCGCCTGGATTCCATCGTTTGAAGAACAAGCGGAGAACCCCATGAAGCGTCGCGACACCCTCCTCGCCCTCGGCAGCCTGGCCGCGGGACTGGCCCACGCGCAGGCGGGCTTCCCGAACAGGCCGATCAGGGTGGTGGTGCCCTCCCCCGCCGGCGGCCCGCCCGACCTGATCCTGCGTGCGATCCTGCCGAAGATGACGGCGACGCTGGGGCAGCCGATCGTGGTGGAGAACCGCGCCGGCGCCGGCGGCCTGGTCGGTACGGCCTACGTCGCCGGACTGCCGGCCGACGGCTACACCTGGCTGTTCACCACCGCCTCGCACGTCAACATCCCGCCCTTCAACGAGAACGCGAAGTACGACCCGGTCAAGGACTTCACCCACGTCACGCTGGCCGCGCAGAACTTCGGCCAGGCGCTGGTGGTGCACCCGGACGTGCCGGCAAAGAACGTGCAGGAACTCATCGCCCTGGCGAAGAAGAGCCCCGGCAAGCTCACCTACGCCAACGCGGGCGACGGCACCGCCAGCCACATCCCGGCGGAGGTGATGAAGTCGATGACCGGCACCGACATCCTCTCGGTGCCGTACAAGGGCGTGGCCGAGGCGACCAACGACCTGATGGCCGGGCGCATCGACATGTTCTTCGTGGGCACGCAGATCGCGCTGCAGCACGTGCAAAGCGGCAAGCTGCGGGCGCTGGCGCTCACGGGCGCCCGGCGCTGGAAGGGCATGCCCGACGTTCCCACCATGGACGAACAGGGCCTGAAGGGCTTCAACAAGGTGAACTGGTTCGGCCTCTGGCTGCCGGCGAACGCGCCGGCCGACCTGGTCGGCCGCATCCACGCGGCGGTCGCGTCCGCGGTGGCCGATCCCGAGGTGAAGGCGCAGTTCGACACGCTGGGGCTCGAAGGCGTGGCGATGCCGCCGGCGCAGTTCGCGCGCTTCGTGGCCGACGAACAGCGCGCCGCGCAGGACATCGCCCGGAGGATCAAGCGATGAGCGAAGCCCTGCAACCCTGGCAGTGGCCGGAGGAACACTGGCGCGGCATCGTCGACCACGTGCGCGCCGGGCGCACGCTCAAGCCCGCGCAGTGGCCGGGCGGTGCGCGCTGCGCCGTCGCCCTGTCGTTCGACTCCGACCACGAGACCAACGAACTGCGCGAAGGCGGTGAATCGATCGGCAAGCTGTCGCAAGGCCAGTACGGCAATCGCCAGGGGATCCCGCGCATCCTCGACATGCTCCGCCGGCACGACGTGCGCGCCAGCTTCTACGTGCCCGCGGTCACCGCCCTGCTCTATCCGGACGAACAGCGCCGCGTCGCCGCCGACGGGCACGAGATCGCGCTGCACGGCTGGATCCACGAGCGCAATTCCGTGCTGCCAGAGCCCGCCGAGCGCGACCTGATGCAGCGCAGCGCCGACGTGCTGGAGAAGCTCGCCGGGCAGCGCCCGGTGGGCATCCGCACGCCGTCGTGGGACTTCAGCCCCTCCACGCTGGCGATCGCGCGCGACATGGGCCTGCTGTACGACTCCTCGCTGATGGCGGACGTGGACTGCTACGAGCTGCTGCTCGATGGCGAGCCGACTGGCGTGATCGAGCTGCCGGTGGAATGGATCCGCGACGACGCGGTGTACTTCAACATGAACCGCTTCGCGGGCCTGCGCCCCTACACGCCGCCGTCGGACGTGTTCGACATCTTCCGGCGCGAGCTCGACGCCGCGTTCGCCGAAGGCGGCATCTTCCAGCTGACCATGCACCCGCACATCAGCGGCTATCGCTCGCGCCTGTGGATCCTGGACGAACTGATCCGGCATGCGAAGGCGCTGGGGCCGGTGTGGTTCGCCACCCATGCGGACATCGTGCGGCACGTGAAAGAACATTCGACATGAGCGACAACTTCTCGGACGCGCAGGTCATTCGCAAGAAGGTGGTGGCCACCGAAGGTGGCATCGTCGCTTCGCAGCACAAGAAGGCGGCGCAGGTGGGTGCGCAGGTGCTGGCGGCCGGCGGCGACGCCGTCGATGCCGCCGTCGCGACGTCCTTCGCCCTCGGCGTGGTGGAACCCTGGATGAGCGGGTGCGCGGCCGGCGGCTGCATGGTGCTGTGGCGCGCGAAGGAGCGACGCGCGTACGTGGTGAACTACGGCATGCGCTCGCCGCGCGCACTGGATCCCGCCGACTACCCGCTCACCGCCGACGGCCGCAGCTCGGACCTGTTTCCCTGGCGCGCCGTGGTCGACGACCGCAACGTGCAGGGCGCGACGGCCGTCGCCGTGCCGGGCGTCGTGTCCGGCATGGGCCTGGCGCACGAACGCTTCGGCCGCAAGCCATGGCAGGAGCTGCTCGCGCCCGCCGTGCAGCTCGCGCGCGAAGGCCTGCTGACCGACTGGTACTCCGGCCTCGTCACCGCCTCGTCGGCCAAGGCGCTCTCGCAGGACCCCGATGCCGCGGCGATGTTCCTGGACGAAGGCACCTGGCCGATCCTGGGATCGTGGACCGGCGTCAACGATCGGCGCCTCGACCAGCAGGCCCTGTCGCGCACGCTGCAGGCGATCGCCGAGGGCGGGCCGCGGGCGTTCTATGAAGGCGAGGTCGCACGGGCGCTCGCGCGCGACGTGCAGGCCAAGGGCGGGTGCCTCTCCGAGCAAGACCTGGCGGCCTACCACGCGGAATGGGCGGAGCCGCTGTCCATCCCCTACCGCGGCGGCCAGGTCTACGCCGCGCCCGGGCTCACCGGCGGCCCCACCTTCGCCCAGGCCTTGCAGGCGCTCGAGCGCGAGCTGGGCGACCGGGCCGGCCTGCCCGACGCGCACGCCTACCGCGCGATGGCCCGGGCGCTCGACGCCGCCTTCCGCGCGCGCCTGTCCAACATGGGCGACACCGAGTCGCCGCAGGCGCCCGGCTGCACCACGCACTTCAGCGTGGTCGACCGCGAGGGCAACCTGTGCGCCGTGACGCAGACGCTGCTGTCGATCTTCGGCTCGCGCGTGGTGTCGCCCTCCACCGGACTCCTTCTGAACAACGGGATCATGTGGTTCGACCCGGAACCCGGCAAGCCCAACTCGCTGGCGCCCAACAAGCGCGTGCTGGCGAACTACTGCCCGGTGGTCGGCGTCGCGCAGGACGGCCGCAGCTTCGCCTTCGGCGCATCGGGCGGCCGCAAGATCCTGGGCGCCGTGATGCAACTGAGCTCCTTCGTCATGGCGCACGGGATGGACATCGAGGCAGCCTTCCACCAGCCGCGCATCGACGTCAGCGGCGGCGGCGCCGTGGTGGCGGACCGCCTGCTGCCGGCGGACATCCAGCAGGCGCTCGCGCAGGAGATGCCGATGACGACGGCGCGACGCGTGGTGTTCCCGTATGCCTTCGCCTGCCCCGCCGGCGTGCTGCGCGAAGGGACGAGAAACACAGGCTGTACGGAAATCATGTCGCCCTGGGGTGACGCGGTGCACGAGCCGCTCAGCCAAGGATGAGCGCAAGCTCGGCGGCAGGAGAACACGCCATGGCCGGTGCGCTGCTTGCTGTCGCGGCATAGGACAGCTCCTATGCTGCCTCAGCGCAAACCGTGCCTGTGACCGGATGTACGCCCGCCCGCGTTGGGAGCTTCGGCCGATCGCCGGACCGCTGCCCCTGTTCCATAGTGACTCCATGCCGAAAGGCAAACGAGACACCGGACCAGGAGAGCACCATGTACGAATCCAGCAGCGCCGAATTCCAGCTTTGCTTCCGTTCGCTCTTCCACAGCGGCCGCGGCTACGCGTTCCCGTGTGACCCCAAGGGGCAGGTCGACATGGACAAGATGAGCGACCGCGCGCGCAACAACTACCTGTACGCCCGTGCGATGGTGGGGCGCGAACTGGACACGCCGGCGGTCGAGCCCACGATGCACTGAGCCTCAGCCCAGCACGTGCACGACGACCTCGCGCACGTGCCCGGCGTGCCGGTGCTCCCAGAGGTAGATCCCCTGCCAGGTTCCCAGGGCCAGCCGGCCCTCCAGCACCGGGATCGACAGCTGCGTCGCCGTCAAGGCCGAGCGCACGTGCGCCGGCATGTCGTCAGGACCCTCCGAGCGGTGCTCGAACAGCGGGTCGCCATCGCGGACCAGCCGCGCGAAGAAACGATCGAGATCCCCGCGCACGTCCGGGTCCGCGTTCTCCTGGATCAGCAGGCTGGCCGAAGTGTGGCGAACGAAGAGCGTCACCAGTCCTTCGCGGATGCTGCTGTCGCGCACGCAGCCGCGCACCTCGTCGGTGAACTCGTGCAGGCCGCGGCCGCTGCTGCGAATGTGCAAGGTGGACAGGTGCTGCTGCAGCATTCGCGCATCGTAGCCGCACAGCCGGTGCCCTGCCCTACAACGGCGGCAGTCCGCCGCTGATGCCGCTCGGGTCCGCGCGACCTAGCATGGTGCCTGGGAGATACAACATGGCAGACCTCAACAACGCAAACCCCTCGCCGCCCGAAGACGTGAAGGCGCGGCTCGACCAGACCAAGCGCGAGAGCGAGCAGCTCGACTCGCCGCAGCGCACCAACGACTCCACCATCGACCCGCAGAAGCCCGAGCACGACATTCTCGAAGGCTTCCACGGCGGGTGAGCCGCGAGGCACTGACGCTGCCCGTCGAAGGCGCCGGGCGGGTTTCCGCGCTGCTGGACCTGCCGGCGCAGCCGCGCGCAGCGCTCGTGCTCGCGCACGGTGCGGGCGCCGGCATGCAGCACGCCTTCCTGGGACAGCTGGCCAACGAACTGGTCGCGCGCGACGTGGCCGTGCTGCGCTTCAACTTCGCGTTCATGCAGCAAGGCGTGAAGCGCCCTGACCCGCCTCCACGCGCACACGCGGCCGTTCGCAGCGCGGTGGACGCGGCGCGGCACCACTTGCCCGGCGTGCCCCTCTTCGCCGGCGGCAAGTCCTTCGGCGGCCGCATGACCTCGCAGGCGCAGGCGCTCGAAGCGCTGCCGGACGTGCACGGCCTGGTGTTCGTCGGCTTTCCGCTGCATCCCGCCGGGAAGCCGTCGCGCACGCGCGCGGAGCACCTGGCGCAGGTCGGGCTGCCGATGCTGTTCCTGCAGGGCACGCGCGACACGCTCGCGGACATCGGCCTGGTGCGCGAGGTCACGGGTGAACTGGCCGATCGCGCGACGCTGCACGTGATCGACGGCGCCGACCATGCCTTCCATGTGCTGGCGCGCTCGGGGCGCACGGATGGGCAGGTGCTGCAGGAGCTGGCGCAGGTGAGCGCCGCGTGGATGGCGGGGCACGCGGGTTCGACCGGGGCTGGGGTTTCGTAGGCTGGCCTACCGGGACGGCCTCACGCGAGCAGGATGTCCGTGCCCACCACCAGGGGCGCCGACGACGCCACCACGAAGGTTTCGCGACTCCCCCCATCCACCACGGTGTACTGCCCGCCCCCGTTGTATTCGACGAAGGCTCCGTCGCCATAGCCTTGCAGCACCAGCACGTCGACACCGACTTCGAAGTCGCCGTAATAGTCGCCCGCGGCATCTTGCTTGCGCACGACCAGGACGTCCGCTCCGGCGCCGGCATAGATGACGTCCGCGCCCGCGCCGGCCTCGACCCAGTCCACGCCGCCGGAGGTGATCAAGGTGTCGGCGCCGGCGCCGCCATACAGCTGGTCGTCCTCGGTGCCGCCCACCATCCAGTCGGCACCCTCCCCCCCGAACAGGACGTTGCGGCCCTCGCCGCCGTACAGCTGGTCGGACTCGTTGCCGCCTTCCATCCAGTCGTTGCCGGCGCCGCCGACCAGGACGTCGTCGCCGCCCTCACCGTACGCGGTGTCCGCGCCCTCGCCCGCGTCCAGCCAGTCGGCACCATCGCCGCCATGGAGCATGTCGTCGCCGGCATTGCCATACAGCGTGTCGGTCCCTGCTTCAGCGATCAGGTGGTCGTTGCCGGTCTCCCCGAACAGCACGTCGTTCTCGCTGCCGCCGTAGAACCAGTCGTCGCCGGTGCCGCCCACCACGGTGTCCGCGCCGGCGCCGCCGGAGAGCGTGTCGTCGCCGCCATGGCCATGGAGGACGTCGTTGCCGCTGCCGCCGTACATGCGGTTCCTGCCGTCAAGTCCGACCAGCAAGTCGTTCCCCTCGTCCCCGTAGGCGATGTTCGGGACGGAGTAGATGCGGTCCTCGCCGGCGCCGCCGGACAGCACCCCGGTGTCGCCTTCCCACCACTGCGCGTAGTACACGCCGTCGGGCTTGAGCGTCCAGTGGTGGATGTTCGGCGAGCCGAAGATCACGTCGTTGCCGCCGCCGCCGTAGACGTAGTTGGCCTGGTCGTCGTACCAGTAGGTGCCGCCGCCGTCGAAGGCCACGCCCTGGTCGGCACCCGCATGGATCGTGTCGTTGCCATCGCCCCCGTAGAGGTAATCGGTCTTCAGCGCATCCGCCGGAGCGCCGTAGTTGATGATCCAGCCGCCGCTTCGTGCACGGCCATTCGCTCCGTACAGAACATCGTCGCCGGTGCCGCCGATCACGGTGTCGCCGCCCACGCCACCGCGCAGGAGGTCATCGCCGGCGCCACCGTCGACCCAGTCGCTGCCATCGCCACCCGCGATCGTGTCGCTGCCTGGCAGCCCGAGCACGGTCGAACGTTCGCTGCCGGCGTGGTAGCTGTCGTTGCCCTCTGTCAAGGTCGTGGTCGCCATGGCTTCTCCTAGCTGGTGGGCAGCAATGCCGCAGGCTAGCATTCGGTGCTGGCGGCGTCGATGCCCTCGTCACACACTTTCATGCGGAAAAAGCGACCGTCGCGGTCACCGGCGACGTAGACCCGCACGTCGTGAGCCCGGCAGACCTCCTGCGCATGGATGCCGGCGGACGAAAAAGCGTTTTTACCGGCAGGCAGGGGGAAACACCCATCCGGCGGCGTTCGCCCGGCCGACATACTGCGCCGCCATGACCGACGCAAAAGCTCCCGCGACGTACACGTCGAACACCGAACGCGTGCAGGCCTGGACCGAGGGATCCACGCTGCACATCCGCTTCAACAATCCGGCGAAGCACAACGCGCTGTCCGTCGACATGTGGCAGGCAGTGCCGCCGCTGCTGGCCCAGGCGGAGCAGGACGATGCGATCCGGCTGGTGGTGTTCTCGGGCGCAGGCGAGAAGGCCTTCGTCTCCGGCGCCGACATCTCGCAGTTCGAGGACATGCGCGCCGCGCGGGAGGCCGTGAAGGTCTACGAGGTGATGGCCGAAGAAGCGCTGATGAGCATCTACCGCTGTGCCAAGCCGACGCTCGCGTGCATCCGCGGTTTCTGCATCGGCGGCGGCGTGAACGTGGCGATCAGCTGCGACTTCCGCATTGCCGCGAGCGATGCGGTGTTCGCCATCCCCGCCGCCCGCCTCGGCCTGGGTTATCGCTATTCGGCGCTGAAGAACCTGGTGAAACTGGTCGGCGTGGGCGTGGCCAAGGACCTGTTCTTCACCGCGCGCCGCATCGACGCCACCGAAGCCCATCGCGTCGGCCTCATCACGCGGGTGGCAGCGCCCGACACCCTGCCGCAGCTGCTGGCCGAGTACACGGAAGCATTGGCGCAGAACGCGCCCCTGACGGTGCATGCGGGCAAGAAGATCATCGAGGAGATGCTCAAGGACGACGCCGACCTGGACACCGACAAGTGCAAGCGGCTCATCCTCGACTGCTTCGAGAGCGAGGACTACGCGGAGGGCCGCAAGGCCTTCATGGAAAAACGCAAGCCGGTCTTCCGGGGGAAATGAACATGCGTGCCTGGTGGATGGTGGCTTCCGAGAATGCGGCGCGCGAGGTATTGCGCGAGGTGCCGACGCCCGAACCCGGGCCGGGCCAGCTGCTGGTGAAGATGCGCGCGGCGGGCATGAACCGCGGCGAGTTCATCATCGGCGGCCTCACCAAGGCGGGCAGCGCCAAGGCGCTCGGCATCGAAGTGGCCGGCGAGGTGGTGAAGGCGGGCAGCGAAGTGCAAGGGTTCGCCGCGGGAGACCGCGTGATGGCGCGCTGCACCGGCGGGCTCGCCGAGTACGTCGTCGTCAACGGCTACGAATGCCTGCCGGTGCCGCAAGGCATGTCCTGGGAAGAAGCAGGCAGCCTGCTGATCACCACCATGGTCGCGCACGACATGCTGCTGGTGCAGGGCGGCGTGCGCGAGGGCAGCTGGGCGCTGGTGACGGGCGTCACCTCCGGCGTCGGTGTCGCCTCGCTGCAGATCGCCAAGGCGGTCGGCGCCCGGGTGATCGGCACCTCGGGTTCGCGCGAGAAGCTGGAGAAGCTCAAGCCGCTCGGACTCGATGTGGCGATCTGCACGCGCAGCGCCGACTTCCAGTCGCAGGTGATGGATGCGACGGGCGGGGCCGGCGTGAACCTGGTGGTCAACAACGTGGGGGGCACCGTGTTCGCCGAGTGCGTGCGCTGCCTGGCCTTCGAAGGCCGCCTGGCGACCGTGGGCTATGTCGACGGCGTCCTGAAGGCCGAGATCGACCTGCAGGCGCTGCATGCGAAGCGCCTCGTCCTCTTCGGCGTGTCGCAGAAACAGACCACGCCGGCGCAGAAGGCTGCGGGCATGCAGCGCTATCGGCAGGAGATGCTGCCCCTGGTGGCCGCCGGCAAGCTGCGGCCGCTGATCGACAAGGTGTTCCCCCTGGGCGAGCTGGGCGCCGCACGCGCGTACATGGAAGCGGACGCGCACGTGGGCAAGATCGTCCTCATTCCCTGAGCAGGAGAAGTCACGATGAACAGGAGACTGGCAGCCGGCATCGCGCTGGCATTCGGCATCTGCGGCAGCACCTGGGCGCAGGCCCCGGCTGCGACGAACTGGCCCGACCGGCCGGTCAAGCTGATCGTGGGCTTCACACCCGGCGGTGCCGCCGACTACGTCGCGCGCAACGTCGGCGAGGCGCTGTCGCGCTCGCTGGGGCAGCCGATCGTGATCGAGAACAAGCCGGGTGCGGGCTCCAGCCTCGCGACCGACTTCGTGGCCAAGGCGCCGCCCGATGGCTACACGCTGCTGATCGCCAGCCCGAGCTCGATCTCGGTGAATCCGGCGATCGATCCCAAGCGCGTGCAGGCGGTGCAAAGCCTGATCCCGGTCTCGAAGCTGAGTGCCTCGCCGCTGGTGGTGGCCGCCAATCCGCAGCTGGGCGTGAAGACCATTCCGGAGCTGATCGCCTATGCCAAGAAGAACCCGGGCAAGGTGAACTTCGCGCACGCGGGCATGGGCTCGGCGCCGCATCTCGGCGGCGTGCTCTTCAATCAGCTTGCCAACCTGGACCTCGTGCCGATCCCCTTCAAGGGCGGGGCGCCTTCGGTGCAGTCGGTGATCGCCGGCGACACCCAGGTGACCTTCGCCACGCCGCCGTCCGTGCTGCCGCACGTGAAGTCCGGCCGGCTGGTCGGGCTGGGCGTGACCACGGTGGATCGCTTCCCGCTGGTGCCCGAGCTGCCGGGCATGAAGGAAGCCGGCCTGCCGAACTACAAGATGGACTTCTGGTATGGCTTCTTCGTGCCGCAGGGCACGCCGCCGGAGATCATCCGCAAGCTGTTCGATGCGACGCAGGTGGCCTTGAAGAACCCGGACGTGAAGGCGGCGCTGGCGCGCGAGGGCACGGACGTGTCGCCGTCGGCGTCGCCGGCGGACTTCGCGAACTTCATCCGGGACGAGAACCGCTTCTGGGCGAAGCTGGCGAAGGATTCGGGGGCGAAGGCGGATTGAGTCTCGCTTGCGGAGGGTAGTGCCACGCGCTGCGGGTGAACGCAGAGGACGCAAAGGTTACGCAGAGGACGCAAAAGGAATGCAGGAGAATGTTCTTCAACAGGCTCCTGTCTTCTCTGCGTCCTCTGCGTAACCTCTGCGCACTCTGCGTTCACAGGCCTCAGCGCGTTACTCCCGGCGGGGTGGCACCAATACCCCACCGCTGTAGGGTCCAGGGCAGCGTCGGCGCCTGCACCAGCAGGCTGAAAAGCACCACCGCGTACGTGCCCATCATCAGCGTGTCCTTGCCGGTGAACTCCGGCAGCGACAGCGCCAGCGCGATCGAGATGCCGCCGCGCAGGCCGCCCCAGGTGAGCACCTTCACCGCGTGCGGCGTGCGGTCCGGCCGCAGCAGCACCGCCGGGATCCCCACGCTCACGAACCGCGCGAAGAGCACCACCGGCACCAGCAAGCCGGCGGCCAGCCAGGCGACCTCGTCGCTGGTCCACGCGAGCAACTGCAGGCCGACCATGCCGAACAGCAGCAGGTTCAGCACTTCGTCCATCAGGTCCCAGAACGAGAAGAGGTGCTCGCGCGTGCGCTCGCTCATCGCGCTGCGCGCACCGTGGTTGCCGATCACGAGGCCCGCGATCACCACGGTGATGGGCGCCGACACGTGCAGGTGCTCGGCCAGGCTGTAGCCGGCGGTGGCGCAGGCCAGCGTGATGATGATTTCCACGGGATAGCTGTCCACGCCCTTGAGCATGAAGAAGGCGAGATAGCCGGTGGCCAGCCCGAGCACGAGCGCTCCCGCGATCTCGCGCACCAGCAGGGTCGCGATGCCGGGCAGGCTGGGCTCCGCGGTGCCGGTCGCGATCCCCAGCAGGACGAGGAAGGCCACCACGCCGGTGCCGTCGTTGAAGAGGCTTTCCCCGGCGATCTCGATCTCCAGCGACTTCGGCACGGCCGCAGTCTTGAGCACGCCCAGCACGGCGATCGGGTCCGTGGGCGAGATCAGCGCGCCGAACAGCAGGCAGTGGTCCAGCCGCACCGGCACGTCCAGCGCGTTGAGCAGCATCCAGGCGAAGCCCCCGACGATCAGCGTCGACAGCAGCACGCCGACGGTGGACAGCACCAGCACGGGCAGCTTCTGCTGGCGCAGCTCGCTGATGTCGATGTGCAGGGCGCCGGCGAACAGCATCACGCTCAGCAGGCCGTGCAGCACGAGGCCGGAGAAGTCGAAGTGCACCGCCAGCTCGCGCGCCCAGGCCGAAGCGCCGGGGACCACGTTGCCCGCGAAGCCCATGAGCACCGACACGAGCAGGCCCATGGCCGTGATGCCGATGGTGTCCGGCAGGCCGACGACGCGGTGGTTGAAGTAGCCGAGGACCGCGACGGCAGTCAGCAGGACAGCGATGAGCTGGAGGAAGGTCATGGGGCAGCGCGGACCTTAGCCGAAGCGCCCTCCCTGCGGGGACAATCGAGGCCATGAACGAGACCCGGGAACCCGTGCGCGCCGTCCTGTTCGACCTCGGCGGCGTCGTGCTCGACGTGGACTTCGACCGTGCGTTCCAGCACTGGGCGCGCTACTCGCGCATGCCCGTGGCGGAGCTGCGCAGGAACTTCCATGTCGACGAGCCCTACGAGCACCACGAAACCGGCCGGCTGGACGCCGAGGGCTACTTCGCGCACCTGCGGCAGGTGCTGCAACTCGAGTGCAACCACGAGGCGATCCGTGCCGGCTACAACGCGGTGCTGGTGGCCGAGATCGACGAGACCGTGCGGCTGCTGGACGCAGTCCGCGCGAAGGTGCCTTGCTACGCCATCTCGAACACGAACGCCGTGCACCTGGCGCACATCGAGCAGGCGTTTCCGCAGTTGCTGCCGCGCTTTGCGCGGGTGTTCACCTCGCACGAGATCGGCCATCGCAAGCCGCATGCGCCGGCCTTCGAGCACGTCCTGCGCGAGATCCGCGTCCGCCCGGGCGAGGCGCTGCTGTTCGACGACCTGGTGCCGAACATCGAAGCGGCGCGGGCGCTCGGGATGCAGGCGGTGCTGGTGCGGGGGCCGGAGGATGTGCGCGCGGGCCTGGCGGAACGCGGGCTGCTGTGATTTCGTCATTCCCGCGGAGGCGGGCATCCAGGGCTCCCGGTCTCTCGCGAAGCGGGCGGCGCGGATGCAAGTGAACGCAGAGGACGCAAAAGTACGCAGAGGACG
>DATAGN010000555.1:0-2349 GCA_036263715.1 Ramlibacter sp. | reverse complement strand
GGCTTCGTCCATGTTGATGTCGATCACCTGGGCGCCGTTCTCGACCTGCTGCCGCGCGACCGCGAGGGCCTGCTCGTACTGGCCCGCGAGGATCATCCGCGCGAAGGCCTTGGAGCCGGTGACGTTGGTGCGTTCGCCGATGTTGACGAACAGGCTGCCGGCGCCGATGGAGACGGGCTCCAGGCCGGAGAGCTTCATGGGGGGGACTTGGGGCTGCTGCATTCGCTCACCGTTGGTTGGACAAGGGTGAGCGCGGTTGGGTCGTCTCAAGCCTGACGGTGTGGGGGGCCGCGGCGAATGCCGCACCGTCCACATCGCTGCAGCGCTCCTTGAGGTGGACGAAGTTTACTCCCTCTCCCGCTTGCCGGAGAGGGCGGGGGTGAGGGTGGTGGGGCTCCGAGGCCCTCACCCCAACCCTCTCCCGCAAGCGGGAGAGGGAGAACTACAAGGGCAGATCGGCCTTCTTCAGCGTGCGCAGCACGAACGAGGACTTGCTGTGCCGGATCCCCTTGATCTTGTACAGGCGCTCGCGCAGCAGCCGCTCGTAGTCGCGCGTGTCCTTCACCGCGACGCGCAGCAGGTAGTCGTACTCGCCCGACACCAGGTGCGCCTCGATCACCTCGGGAATCGCGGCCAGCGTCTCGCCGAACTTCTCCAGCGTGTTGTCCGAGTGGCTGTCTAGCGTCACCTGCACCAGGACGGTGTCCATGAAACCCAGCGCCTGCGGGTTCAGGCGCACGGTATAGCCCTCGATCACGCCGGACTGCTCCATCTTCCTGATCCGCTCCCAGCACGGCGAGGCGCTCAGGCCGACCGCCTGGCCGACCTGCTGCAGGCTGGCGCGGGCGTCCTGCTGGAGAACCTGGAGGATCTTGCGGTCGATGGCGTCCATGGAGGCGGATTATCCGTCGCCGCCGGTGCGAACAGAAGGATTTTCCGCCGCAGAAGTCACATTGCCGAAAAGACGGTAGGACTTTCCGTCAGTTCACAGGCAAAGTTGCGGCTGTGGGTGGACGGCTTACCGGCCGAAGCCCGCGACGAGGAGCCGGCGGGTTACCGCCCGCCGGCGGGCCTGGTTGGCAGTGTTGGGGTCGCTGCGCGAACCCAACGTACGGGGGACCGGGTAGCTTGGCTTGCCCGCAGGGCACCCCAACAGGCGCTACGCCGCTTCCTTGTAGAACACCCCCCGCTGCACGCTCCGCGCCGCCAGCGGCCGCACCGCATCAGCGATCGCGCCGATGTGCTCCGGCGTCGTGCCGCAGCAGCCCCCCACGATGTTGACCAAGCCTTCCGCGGCGAACTCGTGCAGCAGACGCGAGGTGACTTCCGGCGTCTCGTCGAAGCCGGTCTCCGCCATCGGGTTGGGCAGGCCCGCATTCGGGTAGCAGCTGATGAAGGTGTCCGACGCCACGCGCGCCAGCTCCTGGATGTAGGGGCGCATCAGCGCGGCGCCCAGCGCGCAGTTCAGGCCCACCGCGAGCGGCTGCGCGTGGCGCACGCTGTACCAGAAGGCGGTGACCGTCTGGCCGCTCAGGATGCGGCCGGAGGCATCGGTCACCGTACCGCTGATGATCACGGGCAGGCGCTCGCCGCTGCGCGCGAAGTACTCGTCGATGGCAAAAAGGGCCGCCTTGGCATTGAGTGTGTCGAAGATTGTTTCGACCAGCAGCAGGTCGACGCCGCCTTCGACCAGCGCCTCCACCTGCTCCGCATAGGCGGCGCGCAGCGCCTCGAAGTCGACGTTGCGCGCGCCGGGATCGTTCACGTCGGGGCTGATGCTGGCGGTGCGGGGCGTCGGGCCGAGCGCGCCGGCGACGAAGCGCGGCTTGTCCGCCGTCGAGAACTTGTCCGCGGCCCCGCGCGCCAATTTCGCCGCAACCTTGTTCATTTCACGCGACAGGTCCCCGAGTGCGTAGTCGTCCTGCGCGATGCGGTTCGCGCCGAAGGTGTTGGTCTCGATGATGTCGGCGCCCGAGGCGAGGTAGCCCTCGTGGATGTCGCGCACGATGTCCGGGCGCGTGAGCACCAGCAGGTCGCTGTTGTTCTTCAGGTCCTTGCCGTGCCCGGCGAAGCGCTCGCCCCGGTAGTCGGCTTCGGTGAGCTTGAAGCGCTGGATCATGGTGCCCATGGCGCCGTCCAGGATCAGGATGCGCTGCTGCAGCAGCGACGGCAGGGCTTGGCCACGGGTGTAGACGATCGGCTTCATGGCGTGATTGTAGGTAGGGCGGGGTGAGCCCGCAGGCGAACCCCGCCGCAACGCGCGCGACTGCGCAGAGTTCACAGCTTTGCCGGTCGGCGTCCGCCCCCACGGGAGCGTTGAACCAGCGTCTCCCCGACAATCCCCCCCAT
>DATAGN010000554.1:0-19594 GCA_036263715.1 Ramlibacter sp. | reverse complement strand
CGCCTGGCGCGTACACGGTCCGTACCGGAGACACGCTGCAAAGCATTGCGCAGGGTGCGTATGGCGACAGCAAGCTTTGGTACCGCATCGCCGAATCGAACGGGTTGGCCAGCAGCACGGAACTGAAGGTCGGCCACACGCTGAACATCCCGAACCGGGTCGGGATGATCCACAACGACAGCACGACGTTCAAGCCATATGACCCAAGCAAGATCACGGGGGACTTGACGCCGACGTTGCCGGCGCCGGGGAATGACAAGGGGTGTGGAGGTTTGGGTCAGGTTTTGATGGTGATTGTCGCCATCGTGGTCAGCATTTACACCGCCGGCGCTGCGGCGAGCCTAGTCGGTACGGTGCAGGGCGCCGCCAGCGCTACCGCTCTAACAGTCGCCGAGACCTTTGCTGCCGGAATGTCTGCGATGGGTGGAGGAGCCGCTGTCGGTGCTGTGAGTGTCACGTCTGGAGCTCTCGTGAGTGCCGCGGTCGGCGGTGCCGTAGGTTCTATCGCAAGCCAAGCGGTCGGCATGGCAACTGGTGTTCAAGACAAATTCAATTGGAAGGGGGTGGCGCTTAGCGCGTTGTCCGCAGGAGTGACGTCCGGCATTGGTGCAGCAGGCGTGTTCGCGGGCAACGCCCCCCACGCGTTTGCAGCGCGAGCGATGCTTGGGAGTGGCATCACTCAGGCTGTAGCGGTGGCGACCGGGTTGCAGTCGAAGTTTGACTGGCGCTCCGTGGCCGCGAGCGGGGTGGGCGCTGCAGTTGCCCAAATCGTAGCGCCGCACGTCGGAGCCCATTTTCGCGCGGCCCCGGGTGGCGACTTTGTGACCCGGATGCTGACAGGGTTAGCGGCTTCTGGCGCCTCGGCGCTTGCGCGTGGGGGCAGAGTAACGATTCAGCAAATTGGCGTTGACGCATTTGGCAATGCGTTGGGGCAGAGCCTCGCGGAAGTGATGACTGACACTCCCACGCGAGTGACAGCATCGGGGAGAAATGGCGTTTCCAGCCAGCCACCTTCGTTGCTCGATTTGGAGGAGGTCTCGCTCTTTGCGGGGTCGATACAGAGCCGGCCGAGTCCGACGACTCGCTTCACTGCGGCTTGGTCAGGCATCCTGACTGCTACGCAAACGGGTGCACCGGAGTACGCGACGCCCATCCAGCAGCAGGCCGCGGAGGTTTATCGAGAGAGCTTGGGTGCGTTCAAGGAAGTGGTGGAGTACACGGCTCAGAACCCGAAGTTGCGTGATGCTCTGATCTCGCGTTACCAGGCGTGGGCCAATGAGGGCGGCTGGCTCAAGCCGCCGATGGTCCAGAACGCGGGGGTCGCGCTTGGGACACTTCTGAGCAACTCGACGCCCGAGAGTGCTGTGGCGCTCTCCATGGCAATGAGTGGCTCCCACGGCATTCGTACAAGCCCGGAGGCGATGGGTGGTTTGCTGGGCATGCTTGCCTTGGCGAATGACTCTGATCGAATCACGGCGAACCTGGATTCGATGGCGCGCTCCTCTGTCGAATACGACGGCAAGTCATACAACAGTTTCCAGTTCGGCGGCGTGAAATCCAATGCGATGGACGTTGCGAGTGTGCTCGCTTTCCCCGTTGGCGCCGGCGCAACTAGGGCGGTCACGTTGGCCGGGCGGGTCGCTCTGGCGGCGGGTACAGCGCTGGTCAACGGGGTCAACTTCCTTGCTCAGGCCACGTTGGGCACTACTACTGGTCGAGCCGCCATCATGTCCGTGGCGCTTCGGACGGCCGAGGTTGGGGGATTGCCGGCACCTGTTCCAGGCGTAGGGATCTACTCCACGTTGCGGCGCGCCGCAGCCAACGAGCCCGCGGCCGAACCGGTCAGCCCGTCGCCTTCCAACGCGACCCGCATGGGCGTGATTCGAAGGAACGATGCAGACATGCGGCAGCTACGCGATTTATGGGACGATCTGGGCTACGGCGAGATTCTGAGTACGACCAATCGACAGTTCATCGCCAAGGGTCTGCGCCCCAAAGTGGACGAGGCGTGGGTCAAGGTGTTCCCTGAAGATGCAGGCTTGATTGGTGAGCGCATCACTCCGCATCACATCGCTGGGTTGCCTGTGACTATTCCTCTGCCTAAAACCCGTCATATGAATGCTCACATGCCCGGCGGGTTCCGCTACAACCCAGGCGGCCCCGGCGCAGCTGTTCCCTTGTATCCTGCCAAGCCACAAGGGGCAACCAACCCATGACACCTGACCTCATTCGTTCCTTGCCGAGAGAGACGCTGCTCTTCTACGTCGCCCAGCCGATCACGCCTGAGATTCGAGAGGAGGTCAGAGCCTTCGTGGCGGGTTTGCAAGGCCGCCGCGCATGGATGATAGGTGCGCCGAAGCTCGTTGAGATTACCGAAGACTTAGCAACACGAATCGAAGACGAGCCCGTTGAGACGCTGGGCGCACAACTGGAAGTTTGCTCCGCAAAAATCGCCGGTGACCTGCCCAAGGATGTGGATGCCGCCTTCTACGATGAAGTAAGTGAACTTGTGGAGGCGGTGCGCCAATTCTCAGAGAGGGCGGCCATTGCCTTCGACTTCATGTACGGAGACACCTTCGTAGGTGAAATCGAAGATGGCGAAGTAGATCGGACCTTGCAAGTGGGTTTGCTAGATGAGTGGCGCAAGCATCTCGGTCAATGAGTGGAGTCGGATTGCAGGGAGAACACCGTGACGGGTGAGAAGATCATGTTCAACTGCGACGTGTGCGGGCGTCCTTACCAGCATGGACCTCACCGCTACGAGGGCCATCGACTCAATCTGTATGGCGGGATCTTCTGCTGTGCACGTGCTGGCAGCAAACTGGGACGGGTGGGCTCCACACTACGAGCTGCGATTGCTTGAACATCTTCGGTCCAAAGGGCTCCCGGTGCCGCCCCGAAATGCCAAAGATTCGTAGCCCCGAAACTAAGGAGGGTGCATGGCTACACGACTGAGCTTCAGGATTGGGTGATCGTGGCGTTGAAAGCGACAGGTGGTGCGGCGAGCATTGTTGAAGTAGCCAAAGCACATCTGGCAGTCCCACGAGAGCGAATTAAGAGCGTCTGGAGACTTCTTGGCAATGCGTTGGGGCAGTCGATGGCCAGTGCATCGAGCGGCCACAGCACGCGCAATCCGTCGAGCGTTCATTGCGAAAACGAGATGGACCGCCAGTGTGATGCGGCCTAGTACGCTAAGCAACAGTCGGAGCTGTATTGAACCCGTGGCAACTTCGCCGCATGAATGGTGCTAGTTGTGGCGGCGTGCTGCCGTGTAGTCGGTATTGGTGAACTCGCTGTCCCTCGTGGAAGGAAAGCGGATCAGCTGACACGATGCAGTCAATGTCCGGATCGAGCGTCGTCGTCTCTGTGAGCTTCGCCCCCAATCGCGCAGTAGCTCGCACCCACACCGTTGCACCTTCCCCCCCTTCCCACCTACCATCCCGGCCGGGGATCCCCCCAGAGGAGAAGAAAACATGACATTCACCGACGCCGTCAAAACCTGCTTCCAGAAATTCGCCACCTTCACCGGCCGGGCCGGGCGCCCGGAGTTCTGGTGGTTCTTCCTGTTCCAGGTGATCGTGAACGTGGCCACCGGGATGGTGAGCGCGGTGCTCAGCATGCTCGTGAGCTTCGCGTTCCTGGTGCCCGGCCTGGCCGTCGGTGCCCGCCGCATGCACGACATCGGCAAGAGCGGCTGGCTGCAGCTGCTCTGGCTGGTGCCCTTCATCGGCTGGGCGATCATGATCTATTGGCTGGTGCAGCCCAGCACGCCCGCCAACGAGCACGGCGACGCCGCTGAAGCGCCCGCGTCCTCCGTGGGCATTCCCGGCATCCAGTAAGCCTCCGCCCAAAGAAAAAGCCCGCGGCTTCCACAGCGGGCTTTTTCGCTTCTGTCGCAGCAAGGAGGCCTGCGCCTCCCGGCAGCCGGACCTTACATGTCCATGCCGCCCATGCCGCCCATGCCACCACCCATGCCGCCGCCCATGCCACCGGCACCGGCTTCGTCCTTCGGCGCTTCGGCGACCATGGCTTCCGTGGTCAGCATCAGGGACGCGACCGACGCGGCGTTCTGCAGCGCGGTGCGGGTCACCTTGGTCGGGTCCAGGATACCCATGTCGATCATGTCGCCATAGGTGTCGTTGGCGGCGTTGAAGCCGTAGTTGCCCTTGCCGGACAGGATGGCGTTGACCACCACGGACGGCTCGCCACCGGCGTTGGAGACGATCTCGCGCAGGGGCGCTTCGATGGCCTTCAGCACCAGCTTGATGCCGGCGTCCTGATCGGGGTTGTCACCCTTGATCTCGCCAGCGGCCTGGCGGGCACGCAGCAGGGCGACACCGCCGCCGGCAACGATGCCTTCTTCCACGGCAGCGCGGGTGGCGTGCAGCGCGTCTTCCACGCGCGCCTTCTTTTCCTTCATTTCCACTTCGGTGGCGGCGCCAACCTTGATGACCGCAACACCGCCGGCCAGCTTGGCCACGCGCTCTTGCAGCTTCTCACGGTCGTAGTCGCTCGTGGCTTCCTCGATCTGCACGCGCACTTGCTTCACGCGGGCTTCGATGTCGGCAGCGGCACCGGCGCCATCGATGATGGTGGTGTTTTCCTTGCCCACTTCGATGCGCTTGGCCTGGCCCAGGTCGGCCAGCGTCACCTTCTCCAGCGTCAGGCCGACTTCTTCCGAAATCACCTTGCCGCCGGTCAGGATGGCGATGTCTTCCAGCATGGCCTTGCGACGGTCGCCGAAGCCCGGGGCCTTGACGGCCACGACCTTCAGGATGCCGCGGATCGTGTTGACCACCAGGGTGGCCAGCGCTTCGCCTTCGACTTCTTCCGCGATGATCAGCAGCGGGCGCGAAGCCTTGGCCACTTGCTCCAGCACGGGCAGCAGGTCACGGATGCTCGAGACCTTCTTGTCGTACAGCAGCACGAAGGGGTTGTCGAGCAGGGCGGACTGCTTCTCGGGGTTGTTGATGAAGTAGGGCGACAGGTAGCCCCGGTCGAACTGCATGCCTTCGACGACGTCCAGCTCGTTCTGCAGGGACTTGCCGTCTTCGACGGTGATCACGCCTTCCTTGCCGACCTTGTCCATCGCGTCAGCGATGATCTGGCCGATGGATTCGTCGCTGTTGGCGGAGATGGAGCCAACCTGCGCGATTTCCTTGGAGGTGGTCGTCGGCTTGGAAGCCTTCTTCAGCTGGTCGGTCAGCTGGATGACGGCCTTGTCGATGCCGCGCTTCAGGTCCATCGGGTTCATGCCCGCGGCCACGTACTTCATGCCTTCGCGAACGATCGCCTGGGCCAGCACGGTGGCGGTGGTGGTGCCGTCGCCGGCGTTGTCGGAGGTCTTGGAAGCGACTTCCTTGACCATCTGCGCGCCCATGTTCTGCAGCTTGTCCTTGAGCTCGATTTCCTTGGCCACGGACACGCCGTCCTTGGTCACGGTGGGGGCGCCGAAGGAGCGCTCGAGCACCACGTTGCGGCCCTTGGGGCCCAGGGTCACCTTGACCGCGTTGGCCAGGATGTTCACGCCTTCGACCATGCGGTGGCGCGCGTCAGCGCCGAAAATCACGTCTTTTGCTGCCATTTGTCTTTACCTCGGTGAGAGAGATGAATTCGGGGGAGGACGCTTACGCGACCTTCTTCAGGCCGGCGGACGCCTGGCCTTCGATCACGGCGAAGAGGTCGTCTTCCTTCATGACCAGCAGCTCTTCGCCATCGACCTTGACGGTCTGGCCGGAGTACTTGCCGAACAGCACACGGTCGCCCACGGCGACGTTCAGCGCGATGGTTTCGCCCTTGTCGTTCTTGCGGCCGGGGCCAACGGCCAGGACTTCACCCTGGTCCGGCTTTTCCGCGGCGTTGTCCGGGATCACGATGCCAGACGCCGTCTTGGTTTCTTGTTCAAGGCGCTTGACGATCACACGGTCGTGCAGAGGACGAAGTTTCATTGCATCTCCTTCAAGGAAGCAGGTTTTGGGACATCAAAAAGCGCCAACAAAGTCAGCGCTCATTAACTTGTCGCGGAGGAGCTCTGAGCAGCTCAAGTGCTAGCACTCAACTCCAGCGAGTGCTAATGATAAGGGGTTTTTTGTCGGTTTCAAGCGGGGCGGGGTGTAGTCGACGGACTACGCCAAGCCGAAAGAGTACTTTTACCGTAAGGGCGGTTCGACTACCAGGCCTGCTGGTGACCCGGAAACTTTGCAGGCTCGAGAGTGGCACTGACTCCGCTTGGCCTCCACGGGAACGGGCCACAGGTCGCGGCCGGCACGGCGGGCCGTGGCTCAGCGATTCGCTCTAGGTTGCAGCCGGTGCGTCCATTCCCGCCAGTTCCCCGGGCGTGGCGGGCTCGCGCCGCCGAAAGAACCCGTACCCCTCCATCTGCAGCACAGCCTCGCCGTGCTGGTTGCTCACGTCCCAGCGCGATCGCACGATGCCGGTGTCCGGCCGCTTGCGCAGCGGGCGCGCTTGCAGGATCGTGTGCTTCAGCGAGAGCACGTCACCCGGGTACACGGGCTTGAGCCACTTCAGGCTCTCGAGCCCGGGCGAGCCGAGGCTGGACGAATGCCGCAGCATGTTGTCGACCGTCAGGCGCATCACCAGCGCGCAGGTATGCCAGCCGCTCGCGCACAGGCCGCCGAAGAGCGACTGCTTGCCCGCCTCTTCGTCCAGGTGGAAGGGCTGGGGGTCGTACTTGCCCGCGAACTCCTTGATCTCCTCCGCGCTCACCGTGGTCGTGCCCAGTTCGCGCACCGTGCCGGCCTGCAGGTCTTCCCAGTAGATGCTGATGGCCATCAGCGGCCTCCGGACACGTCGACCAGGGACATCGTGGTGTAGCTGGCCTCGGCCGACAGCAGCCACACGATCGCCTGGGCCACCTCCTCCGCGGAGCCGCCGCGCTGCATGGGAACGAGGTGCGCGAGGTCCTTCACGCGGTTCGGCAGTCCGCCCGACGCGTGGATCTCCGTTTCGATCAGCCCCGGCCGCACCGCGTTGACGCGGATGCCTTCGCCAGCGACTTCCTTGGCCAGGCCGATGGTGAACGAATCGATCGCGCCCTTGGCCGCCGCGTAGTCCACGTATTGGCCCGGCGCGCCCAGGCGCGCGGCGGCGCTGGAGACATTGACGATGGAGCCGCCCTGGCCGCCATGCTTCGTGCTCATGCGCCGAACGGCCTCGCGCGCGCACAGCAGGCTGCCCACCACGTTGATGTCGAACATGCGCTTCAATCGCTCGTAGCTCATCTCGTCGACGCGCTGCGCCCGGTCCACCACGCCGGCGTTGTTCACCAGCCCCGTCAGCCGCCCCAGCTTTTCATCGACTTGCCCGAACATGCGCAGCACATGCGCCTCGACGGCGACGTCGCCTTGCACCGCGATCGCCTCGCCGCCGCCATCCTGGATGGTGCGCACCACGTCCTGGGCCGCCTGCCCGTTTTGCGTGTAGTTCACGGCAACGGCGTAGCCCTTGCGCGCGGCGAGCAGCGCGGTGGCGGCGCCGATGCCGCGGCTGCCGCCCGTGACCAACAGAACCTGCTTCACTTTAGTCTCCACGGCCGCGTTGCGGGGCGGCGCTGCTGCATTAAAACAAAACCTCCGATGCAATTGACGCCGGGCGGCCGGATGAGGGAAGCTCGCGCCCTCGAACACGAACAGGAGACCAGCATGGGCCAATCCACAGAACTCAAGGCAGCCGACGGCCAGGCCATCCCCGCGTACATCGCGCAACCCGCGGGCAAGCCGCGCGGCGGCGTCGTGGTGATCCAGGAAATCTTCGGCGTCAACTCGCACATCCGCTCGGTAGCCGACGGCTATGCGGCCGACGGCTACCTGGCCGTGGCGCCGGCGATCTTCCACCGCGTCAAGCCGAACGTGGAACTCGGCTACGAGCAGGACGACATGAGCGCGGGCATGGCGCTCAAGGCCGCCTCCGAGGCGCTGCCCTCGCCCGGCGTGATGCAGGACATCCAGGCGGCCATCCGGCATGCGTCGCAGGGCGGCAAGGTGGGCATCGTCGGCTTCTGCTACGGCGGCCTTCTCGCCTGGCGCTCCGCCTGCACGCTCGACGGCCTCAGTGCGGCCGTGCCCTACTACGGCGGTGGCGTGACCACGCCCGACGAGATCGCCCGCCGGCCCAAGTGCCCGGTGCTCGCCCACTTCGGCGACCAGGACCACTGGATCCCGCTGGACAGCGTCGAGGCGTTCAAGAAGGCGCACCCGGAGGTGGAGGTGCACGTCTACCACGCCAACCACGGCTTCAACTGCGACCAGCGCGGCTCGTGGAACGCGGAGGCGGCCAAGCTCGCGCGCGAGCGCACGCTGGCCTTCTTCCGCACGCACCTGGGATGAAAATGCCCGTCATCCCCGCGAAGGCGGGGATCCAGGGCTTCCTGGCCGTTGTGGCACTGGCGGCGGCCACCCCCACCTTCGCCGCCGACTACACCGGCCCCCTCTTCGACGCGCACCTGCACTACAACGAGGAAGCCTTCAACGGCGCCGAAGGCCCGCACCCGCTGCCCGACGTGCTCAACCGGATGCAGCGAAACGGCGTGCGCGCCATCATCGCCAACTCGCGGCCGAACGACGGCACGAAGTCGCTCGCGCAGGCGCCGCAGACGCGCCAGGCCGGCGTGCAGGTCGTGCCGTTCGTGCGCCTGTACCGCAATCGCGCGGACTACACCAACTGGTTCCGCGACGAGAGCATCTACGAGATGGTGCAGGCGGAGCTGGCGCGCGGCACCGCGTCGGGGCCGTACCGCGGCCTCGGTGAATTCCACCTGTACGACTCGGCCAATGCCAACGGGCCCGTCGCGCGCAAGTTGATGGCACTGGCCGAAGAAAAGGACCTGGCGGTGCTCGCCCACGTGGACGACACCGCCATCGACCTGCTGATGGCCAACACGCCGTCCAAGGGTGCGAAGGTCCGCCTGATCTGGGCGCACACCGGCATCGGTGGCGCGCCCGTTGCCCGCGTCGACCAGCTCTTCGCGCGCTATCCGCGCCTGATGGGAGAACTCTCCTACCGGCCGGGGCTCACCTGCGACGGCGGCAAACTGTGCCCCGAATGGCGCCAGCTGCTGCTGAAGTACCCGAACCGCTTCCTCGTGGGCTCCGACACCTGGGTCAACCAGCGCTGGCAGTACTACGACGACACGATGAAGGGCTACCGCACCTGGCTGGGCGACCTGCCCGCGGACGTGGCCCGCAAGATCGCCTGGGACAATGGCGCCACCTTGTTCGGAGTGAAGACACCGTGAGCCTGAAGCTGCATTACTACCCGAGCACGGCGGCCATGATCCCGCACATCGTGCTGGAGGAAATTGGCGCCCCGTACGAGCGCGTGCTGGTCGACCGCACGCAGGACAAGCACAAGGACCCCGAGTACCTGAAGCTCAATCCGAATGGATTGATCCCGGTGCTGACCGACGGCGATTTGGTGCTGTACGAGACGGCGGCCATCGTGCTCCACCTGTGCGACACGCATCCCGAAAAGCGCCTCGCTCCTGCGCTCGGCACGCAGGAGCGCGCGCACTTCTACAAGTGGCTCGCGTGGTGCACCAACACGCTGCAGGCCACGCTGATCGTCTGCTTCTACCCCGAGCGCTGGGTGAAGGAAGGCAACGCCGAAGGCGCTGCCGAAGTGAAGGCCAAGGCGCAGGAAAAGATCGCCGGCCTCGTCGACCAGCTCGATGCGCTGGTGGCACGCAATGGCGGCCCCTGGGTGCTGGGCCAGGAATTCAGCGCCCTGGATGCCTACGTGTTCACGCTGTGCCGCTGGACGCGCAACTTCGCCGCCGGCAAGGCGCGCGAGCGCACGCACCTGGGTCCTTACCTGCAGCGCGTGAGCGAACGGCCGGCGGTGCAGCGCGTCTTCGCCGCCGAGCAGCTCTCAGCGCCCTTCTTCTAGCAGGCGCAGCAGCTCCAGCGCGTTCCCGCCGGCGGCGCCGGAAGCGGTGTTGTCGAAGATGCACCAGACCTCCGCGCCTTCTGCTTCGGCCTGCCGCATGCGCGCCGCCAGTTGTTGCAGCACCGGCGCTTCGTACGACGAGTAGTACACGCGCGGCGTGCCGTGCAGGCGCAGGTACACGCGCTGCGGCCAGCCGCCCGGTGCACGCCCGGGCTCATGCCGCACCGGGTCGGCCAGCACCCGCGCGATGTGCAGTTCGCGCAGCAGCGCGTCGGCCTCTTCGCCGAACCAGCTCACGTGGCGCGGCTCCATGGCCAGCGCCCCCGCAAAACGGGCGCGCAGCATGTCCAGGAACGCGCGCGCCACCTGCGCCTCGAAAGCGAAGCTCGGTGGCAGCTGCACCAGCAGGCCCCCGAGCTTGTCTCCCAGGCCGCCGGCCTGGTCGAGGAATTCGCCCAGCGGTCCTTCGCAGTCCACCAGCCGCCGCTCGTGCGTGATGGTCTTGGGCAGCTTGGCGCAGAAGCGAAAGTCCGCCGGCACCGCCGCCGCCCACTTTTCGTACAGCGAGCGCTTGTGCGGCCGGTGGAAGGACGAGTTGATCTCCGCCAGCCCGAAGCGCGAGGCATAGCGCGCCAGGTGGCTGTCACCGGGCGCGAAGTGCTCCTGCACCTCGCGCGGCAGTGCCCAGCCCGCGGTGCCGACCAGGATCACCGCGTGCGGGCCAGGTAACGCTTGCGCCAGAACACCATGCCCAGCACGCCGGCGATGGCGACCATCGTGCCGAGGATCCAGTACACGCCCGCATGCTGCTTGGTGAATGGCAGGAATTCGAAGTTCATGCCGAAGATGCCCGCGATCAGGTTCAGCGGCAGGAAGATGGCCGTCAGCGCCGTCAGCGTGCGCATGATCTCGTTGGTGCGGTGGCCCTGCGCCGAGAAATGGATCTGCACCGCGTTCTCGGCGGCGCTTTCCATGCGGCGCACGTGGTGCACCACGCGCTGGATGTGTTCCACCACGTCGCGCGCGCGCGCCATCAGGCCTTCGCGTTCCGCCGGGCTCATGGTGGCGGAGGGCTGCTCCCGCTGCGTGTCCAGCCACTCCTGCATGGCATCGTTCTGCTCCTCGCAGAGATCCTCCAGCATGTGCAGCGCATTGCGGGCGGACATCAGGGCGCCCCAGTCCGCTGCGCGGCCCGCCGGCCCCAGCAGCGCCTGCTGCCAGGCATCCAGTTCGCCGCTGAGCACCTTGCGCAGGTCGAGGTAGCTGTCGACCATCACGTTGATCATGCGCAGCATCAGGTCGGCCGGGCTCACCGGCAGGCGGCTGCGCGCGGCCGCCGGGATGCCTTCGCTTTGCACCAGGTCGCCGAGATAGCGCTCGATGAAGCTGCGAGCCGACTGGCAACCTGCCGGGTGCACCGACAGCAGCAGGCGGTCGAACACCACGAAGCCGAGCGCGCGCGTGCGCACGCGGCCGAAGGCGGCCAGCGGGCTGTTGTCTGCCACTGCCTCGGCGCCCAGTTCCGCGCGCACCTCCTGCTCCGTCGCCAGGCGCCGGAAGATCACGAGGTCGTAGGTGGAGGTGTAGTCATAGTTGGAGGGATGGGCCCGGTTGGCCAGGTCCTTCAGGTGCAGTTCCAGCAACGTGGAGCCGCCGATCGCCTGCACGGCCTGCTGCAGCCGCGCCACCTGCTCCTGGAGCTCCTCGCGATCCAGGAAGATCCAGATGAAGCCGTCCTGCGGCGCCTGCTGCGGCACGGCCTCCAGGAAGCGCAGCGTGCCGGGCCTGAATTCGACGACCTGCAACGGTGCCCCTTCAGGCGCGCAGCGCGCGGGCTGCGTCGAGGGCGAAGTAGGTCAGCACGCCGTCGGCGCCCGCGCGCTTGAAGGCCAGCAGGCTTTCCATCATTACCAGGTCGTGATCGAGCCAGCCGTTGGCCGCGGCGGCCTTGAGCATCGCGTATTCACCGGAGACCTGGTAGGCGAAGGTCGGCACGCGGAATTCGTCCTTCACGCGCCGCACGATGTCCAGGTACGGCATGCCGGGCTTGACCATCACCATGTCCGCGCCTTCAGCGAGGTCCATCGCGACCTCGCGCAGGGCTTCGTCGGTGTTGCCGGGGTCCATCTGGTAGACCTTCTTGTTGCTCTTGCCCAGGTTCCCCGCGGAACCGACCGCGTCGCGAAACGGCCCGTAGAAGGCGCTCGCGTACTTGGCGCTGTACGCCATGATGCGCGTGTGGATGTGCCCGTCGGCTTCGAGCGCGGCACGGATGGCGCCGATGCGGCCGTCCATCATGTCCGAGGGCGCGACGATGTCGACGCCCGCCTGCGCCTGCGTCAGCGCCTGCTTGACCAGCACCGCGATGGTTTCGTCGTTCAGGATGTAGCCGGTCTCGTCCAGCAGGCCGTCCTGGCCGTGGCTGGTGAAGGGGTCGAGCGCCACGTCGGTCATCACGCCCAGTTCCGGAAACTCCTTCTTCAGGCGCTGCACCACGCGCGGCACCAGGCCCTCGGGGTTCATGGCCTCGCGGCCGTCGGGCGTCTTCAGGGAAGCATCGATCACCGGAAAGAGCGCCAGCGCCGGGATGCCGAGCTCCATGCATTGCTCGGCCACCGGCAGCAGCAGGTCGAGGCTCACGCGCTCGACGCCGGGCATGGACGCGACCGCCTGTCGCTGCTTCTGCCCGTCGAGCACGAACACCGGGTAGATCAGGTCGCTCGGCGTGACGGCGTGCTCGCGCACCAGGTTGCGCGTGAAGGCATCACGGCGCAGCCGGCGCGGGCGGCCGTGCGGGTAGGAGGCAAAGGAGGTCATGGGGAAAATTGTGCCGCATCAAAGCGTGCAGCCCTTCACGCGGACCGACAGAGAACTTAAGACTTTATGCTTGAAAGCCCAGCAGGGCGCTGCTAAATTACGCGCGGGCGGCTTGCCGCTCCCCGCTTTTCCTCCCTGAGCGGGCGCCTTGATGTGTGACAGCAAAAAGGCTTCCTAACCCCCGGTTCTGCAAAGGGCCGGGGCTTTTTTTTGCCCGTGCCGCCTGCGCACGGAACGGCACATGCGCAACCCGGCACGGGAGTGCCTCCGTACACTCGCGCCCATGCTCTGGGTGAAGGCCTTCCATATCGTGCTCGTGGCCAGCTGGTTCGCCGGCCTGTTCTACCTGCCACGCATCTTCGTCAACCTGGCCATGGTCCCTGTGGGTTCGAGCGCGGAGCGCGAGCGGCTGCTGCTCATGGCGCGCAAGCTGCTGCGCTTTGCGACGCTGCTGGCTGTTCCCGCCGTCGCGCTGGGGCTGTGGCTCTGGCTCGGCTATGGCATCGGCCGCGGGCAGGGCTGGATGCATGCCAAGCTGGCGGTCGTGATCCTCACCATCGGCTACCACCATGCCTGCGCCGTAATCCTGCGCAAGCTGGCGGCGGGCGCCAGCCGGCGCAGCCACACCTGGTTCCGCTGGTTCAACGAACTGCCGGTGCTCTTCCTCGTCGCAGCGACGATCCTCGTGGTGGTGAAGCCGTTTTGAACGCCATGCGCCACAAGACGTCGGCCTGGCCGCTCGCGGGGGCGTATGCGGTCCTGGTGATCTACGCCAGCCTGTATCCCTTCTCCGGATGGCGCAACCAGGACATCCCGCCGTGGGACTTCCTCTTTGCCGGCTGGCCGAAGTACTGGACGGCGTTCGACCTGGTCGCCAACGTCGTCGGGTACATCCCCCTCGGCTTCCTGCTCGCGTTGAGCTTCATGCGCCGCGGGCACGTGCGCTACTTCGCCACCCACCCCAACCTGGCCGGCATCGCGGTAGCCGTGGTCGTGGGCACGCTGCTGTCGCTCGCCATGGAGGCGCTGCAGAACTTCCTGCCTTCGCGGGTGGCCTCCAATGTGGACTTCGGCCTGAACATATCGGGCACGCTGATCGGCGCAGTGGTCGCCACCGGCCTGGAGTTGGGCGGCGCGATCGACCGCTGGTCCGAGTTCCGCGCGCGCTGGTTCATTCCCGAAGCCCGCGGGGCGCTGGTGCTGCTGGCGCTCTGGCCGGTCGCCCTGCTGTTCCCGGCTGCGGTTCCGCTCGGCCTCGGCCAGGTGATGGAGCGACTCGAAACGGCGGTCGCCGGCTGGCTGGAGGAAACGCCGTTCCTGGAGTGGCTGCCGGTGCGCGAGGTCGAACTGCAGCCGCTGGTGCCCGCTGCCGAACTGCTGTGCGTCGCGCTCGGTGCCTTCATTCCGTGCCTGCTGGGCTACACGATCCTGCGGTCCGTCGGCCGGCGCGCCGTGTTCGCGGTGGTGGCAGTTGCGATGGGCGCACTGGTCACCGGCCTGTCCGCGGCGCTCAGCTGGGGTCCCACGCATGCGTGGGCATGGCTGAGCCTGCCGGTGCGCATCGGGCTCGTGTTCGGCCTGCTGCTGTCGCTGCTGATGCTGACGGTGCCGCGGCGTGGCTGTGCGGCGGTGCTGCTGCTGGCACTGGTGGTGCACCTGAGCGTGCTGAACCAGGCGCCGGCGAGCGCGTACTTCACCGATACCTTGCAAGCCTGGGAGCAGGGTCGTTTCATCCGCTTCCACGGCGTGGCGCAGTGGCTGGGCTGGCTGTGGCCGTACGCCGTGCTGGTGTACGTGCTGGTGCGGGTCTCCCGGCGGGAGCGCACTCCTACAATCCTGCCATGAGTGCGCCTGAATCGCCGCAGTACTACCGGCACCACGTCTTCTTCTGCCTCAACAAGCGTGACAACGGGGAGGCCTGCTGCGCGAACCATGGCGCTCAGGCTGCGTTCGACCGCTGCAAGTCGCAGGTCAAGGCCCAAGGCCTCAACGGCCCCGGCCAGGTGCGCGTGAACAAGGCCGGCTGCCTGGACCGGTGCCAGGGCGGGCCCATTGCGGTGGTGTACCCGGAAGGCGTCTGGTACACCTATGTCGACGCCACCGACATCGACGAGATCGTCGAATCGCACTTGAAGAACGGCAAGGTCGTCGAACGCCTGCTGACGCCGCCGCACCTGGGGCGCTGATGAACGCGCAGACCGAGCGGCTGGAACTTGCCGGCGCCGCCGGCCGCGTGCAGGTGCTGCGCGACCGGCCGGACGGCACGTCGCGCGGCGTCGCCGTGATCGCCCATCCGCACCCGCTGTTCGGCGGCACCATGGACAACAAGGTGGTGCAGACGCTCGCGCGCGCCTTCGTCCAGTGCGGCTGGACCGCGGTGCGCTTCAACTTCCGCGGCGTGGGCACGAGCGAAGGAACGCACGACGCGGGCCACGGCGAAGCACTGGACATGCGTGCCGTGATCGATGGCATGGCACCCGATGGCGCCATTGCGCTGGCGGGCTTTTCCTTCGGCGCCTTCGTCACCGCGCAGGCGCTGCAGGACCTCTGGACTGCTCGCGACGTGCACAAGGTGGTGCTGGTCGGCACCGCCGCATCGCGCTTTGCCGTGCCGACGCTGCCGCCGGAGAGCCACGATCGCACGCTGGTCATCCATGGCGAGCAGGACGAGACCGTGCCGCTGTCCGCGGCGCTCGACTGGGCCCGCCCGCAGTCACTGCCCGTTACGGTGGTGCCCGGAGTCGAGCACTTCTTTCACGGACAATTGCCGCTCCTGAAGAACCTGGTGCTTCGCCACCTGCGCGCCCAAGGATGACGCCCCGCTGGATCCGCGCGCTGCTCGCGCCGTGGATGTTCCTTCTCTGCCTGGCCGCCGCGGCCCAGGTCCCGCAGCCGCCGCAGATCGCGGCCAGGAGCTACCTGCTCCTGGATGTGAGCGCGAACCAGATGCTCGCCGCGCGCGACATCGACGCGCCGGTGGAGCCTGCCTCGCTGACCAAGCTGATGGCCGCCTACCTGGTGTACGACGCGCTGAAGGCCCGCAAGGTCACGCTGGACCAGAAGCTGCCCGTGAGCGAGCGCGCCTGGCGCATGCCGGGCTCGCGCATGTTCATCGATCCCAAGATGCAGGTTCCGGTGAACGACCTGCTGCAAGGGATGCTGGTCCAGTCAGGCAACGATGCCACCGTGGCGCTCGCCGAAGGTGTCGGCGGCAACGTGGAGCACTTCGTGGATCTCATGAACCAGCAGGCAAGGGCCTTGGGCATGAAGAACACGACGTACAAGAACCCGGAGGGGCTCACTGCACCTGGGCACACCACGACCGCGCGCGACCTCGGCATCCTCGCCACGCGCCTGCTCCAGGACTTCCCGGAGCACCTGCCTTACTACGGCATCAAGAAGTACCGCTACCTGGCAACGCCGACCGCCAACGACACGAACCGCAACATGCTGCTGTTCCGCGACCCCACCGTCGACGGCCTGAAGACCGGCCACACTGATGCGGCGGGCTACTGCCTGGTGGCGACGGCCAAGCGGGACTTCCCGAACCTGAAAGGCCGCCGGCTGCTCGCCATCGTGCTCGGTGCAGGCAGCGAGCTTGCGCGGGCCAACGAGGCGCAGAAGCTGCTGAACTGGGGCTACACGAGCTTCGAGGCGCTCAAGCTGTTCGAAGGCAATACGCCCGTGCTGGAGCCGCAGGTCTGGAAGGGCAGCGCCAAGACGGTGAAGCTCGGGCAGCCGCAGCCCATCGTGCTGGCGGTGCCGGTGGGAACCGCCGGGCGCGTCCGGACCCAGGTGATGCGCGACGATCCCATCGTCGCCCCGGTGGGCAAGGGGCAGCAGGTCGGGACCCTGAAGGTGCTCGCCGGCGAGCAGCTCCTGCGCGAGGTGCCGCTGGTGGCTCTGCAAGCCGTCGAGCAGGCGGGCCTCTTCGGACGCGCCTGGGACGCCCTGCGACTGTGGATCCAGTGATACCGTCGATGCCATGAACGCCATGCAAGCCAAGAACCTTTCGCTCCTCCCCCTCGTGTTCGCCATCGCGGCGGGCGCACTGGCGCCTGTCACCGTGTCGGTGGCGGCTCCGCCCAAGGCGGCGGCGCAGAAAAAACCCGCTGCGGAAGCGCCGCCCCCAGCGGCGGGGCAGACCGCCGTGACCGGCGGGGCGCCCACGCTGGCAGCCAAGGCCTGGCTGCTGATGGACTACGACTCCGGCGAGGTGCTGGCCTCGGCCAACCCGGACGAGCCGCTGCCGCCGGCCTCGCTCACGAAGATGATGACGAGCTACATCGTCGAGCAGGCCCTGCGCTCGGGCAAGCTCAAGAAGGAAGACCTGGTCACGGTGAGCCAGAACGCGTGGTGCCGGGGCTCCAGCACCGAGTCCTGCATGTACCTGCCGCTGAATGGGCAGGCGACGGTGATCGACATCCTTCGCGGCATCATCGTGCAGTCGGGCAACGACGCGTCCAAGGCGATCGCCGAGCACATGGGCGGCGGCACCGAAGAGGGCTTCGCTAAGCTGATGAATGCCGAGGCGAAGCGCCTTGGCATGAAGAACACGAACTTCGTGAACTCCACCGGCTTGCCCGACCCGGCGCACAAGGCTTCGGCTCGGGACCTTGCGATCCTGGCGCGCGCGATCATCCGTGACAGCGCCGAGTACTACCCGATCTACGCCGAACGCGAGTTCACGTACAACAAGATCAAGCAGGGCAACCGCAACGCGCTGCTGTACACGGATCCCACGGTCGATGGCCTGAAGACCGGCCATACCGCGGAGGCGGGCTACTGCCTCGTCACGTCCTCCAAGCGCAACGACATGCGTCTGATCACCGTGATCCTGAACACCGCCAGCCCCAACGCGCGGGCGGACCAGACGCGCACGCTGCTCAGCTGGGGCTTCAGCAACTTCGAAAAGGCGACGCCGCTGGCGCCGAACACCGTCGTCGGCACGGCCAAGGTCAGCTTCGGCAAGGCCGACGCGGTGCCGGTCGTCCTGGGTGCGCCCTGGAACCTGACCGTGCCGAGGGGGCAGAAGGTGGAGACTGCGGTGCAGCTGCAGCCGCAGCTGCAGGCGCCGGTGGCCAAGGGCGCGGTGGTGGGCAAGGTGGTCGCGACGTCCAACGGCAAGCCGGTCGGTGAAGCCCCGCTCGTGGCCCAGGCGGACGTCGAGCGGGCCGGCTTCTTCCTTCGGGGATGGCAGCACGTGAAGGGGCTGTTCGGCAAGTAGCCGGCAGCGGTCTTTTTCCCGCCTCGGGGCGCTGCATCCTCCGGGGCGACGCTCCTCCTCGGTTGAGGGTTTTCACCAGCCGGGATATACTCGCAGGCTTTCCCGCAATTTGGGGCGGGAAGCATTTGTGTCGCCGCATGCGCGGTGGCCAGCCATTTTCACAGACGTTTAGGGACGTTTTCTTCATGCCAACCATCAACCAGCTCGTGCGTCAGGGCCGGGAAGTCGAGAAAGTCAAATCGAAGTCCCCCGCGATGCAGAACAGCCCCCAGCGCCGTGGCGTGTGCACCCGTGTGTACACCACGACGCCGAAGAAGCCGAACTCCGCGCTTCGCAAGGTCGCCAAGGTGCGCCTGACCAACGGGTTCGAGGTCATCTCGTACATCGGCGGTGAAGGCCACAACCTGCAGGAGCACTCCGTGGTGCTCGTGCGCGGCGGCCGCGTGAAGGACCTGCCCGGCGTGCGTTACCACATCGTGCGCGGTTCGCTTGACCTGCAAGGCGTCAAGGATCGCAAGCAGTCCCGTTCCAAGTACGGCGCCAAGCGCCCGAAGAAGGCTTAACAGCCAGTCGTAGTTTGTCGGTGCTCCTTCGGCCCTGGCAGGCTGAAGCAGCGTAGTGACCCAATCCCGGGTCGAGTAAGCGGGTCGCCAGATGGCGCCCAAGGTCCTTCGAGGACCAGCTGAAGCAAATGAAAGAGGTTTGAAATGCCACGTCGTCGCGAAGTCCCTAAGCGTGAAATCCTGCCGGATCCCAAGTACGGCAACGTCGAGCTCGCCAAGTTCATGAACGTCATCATGCAAGGCGGCAAGAAGGCGATTGCCGAGCGCATCGTCTACGGTGCCCTCGAGCAGATCGAGAAGAAGAACCCCGGCCGTGACCCGGTCGAGGCCTTCACCATGGCCATCAGCAACGTGAAGCCCATGGTCGAAGTGAAGTCCCGCCGCGTTGGCGGCGCCAACTACCAGGTGCCCGTCGAAGTGCGCCCGGTCCGCCGCCTGGCCCTGTCCATGCGCTGGATCAAGGAAGCCGCGAAGAAGCGCGGCGAGAAGTCCATGGCCCTGCGCCTGGCCAACGAACTCATGGAAGCCACGGAAGGCCGTGGCGGCGCCATGAAGAAGCGGGACGAAGTGCACCGCATGGCCGAGGCCAACAAGGCCTTCAGCCACTTCCGCTTCTAAGCAACCCGGTTGAGCGTTCAGCGTTGGGCGTTGGGCGAAGGCTCGACGCCCCCACCTATTGAACGCCCGACGCTCAACGCTTAACGAAAGATCATCATGGCCCGCAAAACGCCCATCGAGCGCTACCGCAACATCGGTATCTCGGCGCACATCGACGCCGGCAAGACCACGACCACCGAGCGCATCCTGTTCTACACGGGTGTGAACCACAAGATCGGCGAAGTGCACGACGGCGCCGCCACCATGGACTGGATGGAGCAGGAGCAGGAGCGTGGCATCACGATCACCTCCGCGGCCACCACGTGCTTCTGGAAGGGCATGGACCTGTCCTTCCCCGAGCACCGCATCAACATCATCGACACCCCCGGCCACGTGGACTTCACCATCGAGGTGGAGCGTTCCATGCGCGTGCTGGACGGCGCCTGCATGGTGTACTGCGCCGTGGGCGGCGTGCAGCCCCAGTCGG
>DATAGN010000553.1:0-3381 GCA_036263715.1 Ramlibacter sp. | reverse complement strand
ATGGCCGCGAGAAGGTCTACCTGGGGCGCGATTCGGCGGCGCTCATGCTGGTGGCGCAGATCCGCGACGAGGCGCACCGCTTCGCGATCACCGGCATGCGCGCCCGCCGCGCGCGGGTGCGGGTGGGCGGCAGCCAGCTGGAGGAGATTCCCGGCATCGGCGCCAAGAAGCGCGCCAGATTGCTGCAGCGCTTCGGCGGGGTGCGCGGTGTCGCGGCCGCGAGCGTGGAGGACATCGCCACGGTCGAAGGGATTTCGCGGGAGCTGGCGGAGGAGATTTATCGGGCATTGCATTAGGGGCGTCATTCCCGCGCAGGCGGGAATCCAGGGCTTTCGGGGGCAGGCGGCCCGCGGGCCGCTTGCTCGGAGCCCTGGATCCCCGCCTGCGCGGGGATGACGAGAACTCTGTCATGCACAATGCCTCTCCATGTTCTTCACGGTCCCGACGCTCCTGACCTGGACGCGCATCGTCGCCATCCCGCTGCTGGTGGGCGTGTTCTACCTCGGCATGGAGCCGCGGCTGCAGAACCTGGTGGCCACCGTGATGTTCATCGTCTTCGCGGCCACCGACTGGCTGGACGGCTTCCTCGCGCGCAAGTTGAACCAGGCCTCGTCCTTCGGCGCCTTCCTGGATCCGGTCGCCGACAAGTTCCTGGTCTGCGCTTCGCTGCTCGTGCTGGTCGACCAGCAGCGCGCCGACGTGTTCGTGGCGCTCATCATCATCGGCCGCGAGATCGCGATCTCCGCCCTGCGCGAATGGATGGCGCAGATCGGCGCGTCCAAGAGCGTCGCCGTGCACATGCTGGGCAAGGTGAAGACGACGGTGCAGATGATCGCCATCCCCTTCCTGCTGTTCCACGGCACGCTGTTCGGCGTGATCGACACGCGCCTGTGGGGCCACCTTTTGATCTGGGTCTCGGCCATCCTCACCGTCTGGTCGATGATCTACTACCTGCGCAAGGCGCTGCCCGAGATCCGCAGGCGCGTGAAGCGATGAGCGCGGTCGCGGGGCGGGCCGATCCGCTGCTGCGGGCGATGCCCGCCGTCTTCGTCGTCATCTGGGCCACCGGCTTCATCGTGGCGCGCTACGGGATGCCGCACGCGCCGCCGATGAAGTTCCTGGCGCTGCGCTTTGCGCTGTCGGTGCTGTGCTTCCTGGGCTGGGCATGGGTGGCGCGCGTGCCATGGCCGCGCGACCGGCGGCAGGTCGCCCATCTCGCCGTCACCGGCATCCTGATGCATGCCGGCTACCTCGGCGGCGTCTGGGCCGCCGTGAAGCTGGGCATGGGCGCCGGGCTTGCCGCGCTGCTGGTGGGCCTGCAGCCGGTGCTGACCGCGGTCTGGGTATCGATGTGGGGCGGCGAAGTGGGCAGGCGGCAATGGGCCGGGCTCGCCCTGGGGCTGGCCGGTCTCGTGCTCGTGGTGTGGCAGAAGCTCGGATTCGGCGAGGTGCATGGGACCAACCTGCTGCTGGCGATCATGGCCCTGGTGTCGATCACCGCCGGCACGCTGTACCAGAAACGCTTCGTGCAGCCCTGCGACGTGCGCACCGCCAACCTGCTGCAGTTGGCGGCCGCGTTCGCGATCACGCTGCCGCTGGCCCTGCTGGAGACCGAATCCATGCGCTGGCTGCTGCCCGATGGCTCGCTCAACGGCGAGCTTGCCGGTGCGATGGCCTGGTCGGTGCTGGGCATGACCCTCGGCGGCTCGTCGCTGCTCTACATCCTGATCCAGAAGGGCGCCGCCACCACCGTGACCAGCCTCATGTACCTGGTGCCGCCCACGACCGCGCTCATGGCCTGGCTGCTGTTCAAGGAGCCGATCACGGTGCTGATCATCGCGGGCACCGCGCTCACCGCGATCGGTGTCAGCCTGGCCGTGCGGGCGCCGGCAACGCGCTGAGGCCCGGCCGCTGCGGCCTGCCAGAATCACGCCATGCTGGAAGGTTTCGAGTCGCTGCGCTTCGCGCGTGATGGCGTCGCGCTGAACGTGCGCCGCGCGGGGCAGGGCGCGCCACTGCTGCTGTTGCATGGGCATCCGCAGACGCATGCCATGTGGCATCGCGTCGCGCCGCAGCTGGCCGGGCGTTTCCAGGTCGTGCTGATGGACCTGCGCGGCTACGGCGACTCCGGTCGGCCGGCGGCAGGCGAGCAGTCGGTGGCTTACGCCAAGCGCGAGATGGCGCTCGACGCGATGGCGGTGATGCGCGAACTGGGACACCGGCGTTTCCAGGTGCTGGCCCACGACCGCGGCGCGCGCGTGGCGCACCGCCTGGCGCAGGACCATCCGCAGGCGGTCGAGCGGCTGATGCTCCTGGACATCGCGCCCACGCTCGCCATGTACCGCAACACGAGCGAATCCTTCGCGCGCGCCTACTGGCACTGGTTCTTCCTGATTCAGCCGCCGCCGCTGCCCGAAGCACTGATCGCGTCCGACCCGCGCCGCTACGTGCGCGCCGTCATGGGTGCGCGCCACGCGGGACTGTCGGCCTTCGCGCCCGAGGCGCTGGCGGAATACGAACGCTGCGCCTGCATCGCGGACACCGCCGAAGCCGTGTGCGCCGACTACCGCGCCAGTGGCGGCATCGACCTGCAGCACGACCAGGCCGACCTGGATGCCGGCCGCAAGCTCGCGCAGCCGTTGCGCGTGCTCTGGGGCGAGCACGGCGCGGTCGGCCGCAACTTCGACGTGCCCGCCCTGTGGGCGCCGTACGCCGGTGACTTCAGCGGCCGCAGCCTGCCCTGCGGCCACTACATCGCGGAGGAGGCCCCTGGCCTCCTCCTGGAAGAATCCCTCTCGTTTTTCAGGAGCAACCCGTGAGCAAGAAACGCATCGCAGTCATCCCCGGCGACGGGATCGGCAAGGAAGTCATGCCCGAGGGCCTGCGCGTGGTGGACGCCGCCGCCCGCAAGTTCGGCATCGACCTCGCCTTCGACCATTTCGACTTCGCGAGCTGGGACTACTTCGAGAAGCACGGCAAGATGATGCCGGACGACTGGAAGGACCAGGTCGGCGGCCACGACGCGCTGTTCTTCGGCGCGGTGGGCTGGCCCGAGAAGATCGCCGACCACGTCTCGCTGTGGGGTTCGCTGCTGCTGTTCCGCCGCGAGTTCGACCAGTACGTCAACCTGCGGCCGGCGCGCCTGATGCCGGGCATCATCGCGCCCGTGGTGCGCCGCGACGGCAGCCCGCGGCAACCGGGCGAGATCGACATGTACATCGTGCGCGAGAACACCGAAGGCGAGTACTCCGCCGTCGGCGGGCGCATGTACCCGGGCACCGAGCGCGAGATCGTGATGCAGGAGACGATCATGTCGCGCCACGGCGTGGACCGCGTGCTGAAGTTCGCCTACGAACTGGCGAACTCGCGTCCGAAGAAGCA
>DATAGN010000552.1:0-4373 GCA_036263715.1 Ramlibacter sp. | reverse complement strand
ATGCTCAAGCACGAGGACTGGCCGGGCCTGGCCAAGCTGTCGGCGATCGGCACGGCGAGTGTCAAGGGCGAGCTCAAGCGCGTGTCCATCCTCACCGGCAATGGCGGTGGCCTGTTCCTGCCGGAGGAACTCACGCGCGGCGCCGACGGCGCCATGACCGGCTTCGCGTACCCGGAGATGATGGTCGACGTGGTGGCGGCGCATGCGCGCGGCGAGCGCGAGCGCGCGCATGACCTCTTCGATGCCTACCTGCCGCTGGCGAAGTACGAGCAGCAGGCGGGCGTGGGCCTGGCCGTGCGCAAGTTCCTGTTCAAGGAGCGCGGCGTGATCGCGTCGGACTTCGTGAGGAAGCCGGGGCCGAAGCTGTCGGCGCAGGATGTGGAGGACATCCGGTTTTTGGTGGGGCGGCAGGAGAAGAGGTTGCGCGAGATTGCGTGACCGCCGGCGGGGTTCGGCGCTACGCGCGCTCACCCCGCCCTACGCGGCTTCCCGCAGGTCGGGGTGAGCGCGCAGCCGAACCCCGACGGTTCAAGCAGGAGCCAGCCTCCGAGAAACCTCCGCCGCCGCCTCCCGCAAGGCCGGCACCATCGCCTCCTGCATCTGCCGCGCCGGCGTGCGGTTCGCCTGGCCGCTGATGTTCAATGCCGCGATCGTCTTGCCCGCGCGGTTCACCACCGGCGCGGCAATGGAGACCAGGCCTTCCTCCAGTTCCTGGTTCACCAGGCACCAGCCCTGGCGCCGCGCCTGCTGCACCTTCGCCAGCACCGCGTCGACCTCCGTCAGCGTGTGCTTCGTGCGCCCTTCCAGCGTGCTGGCCTCCAGCAGCTCGCGCACCTGCGCATCCGGCAGCCCCGCCAGCAGCATGCGACCGAGCGAGGTGCAATACGCCGGCAGCCGCGAGCCCACCCCGAGCGTGTTGCGCAGGATCTTGCGCGTGGACACGCGCAGCACGTAGACGATGTCCGTGCCTTCCAGCACGCCGGCCGAGCAGGACTCCTTGACCTCCTCCACCAGCGACTCCATCACCGGCTCCGCGACGTTCCAGATCGGCATGGACGACAGGTAGGCGAAGCCCAGGTCCAGGATGCGCGGCGTCAGCGCGAACAGCCTGCCGTCGCTTTCCACGTAGCCCAGGGTCTGCAGCGTCAGCAGGATGCGGCGGGCGCCCGCGCGCGTGAGCCCGGTGCGCGTGGCCACCTCGGTGAGCGTCTGCCGCGGGGCGCCGGCACTGAAGGAGCGGATCACTTCCAGCCCCCGCGCGAAGGACTGCACATAGGCATCGCCCGGCCGCACTTCAGCGGTAGGGGCTTCGGTCCGGGTTGCGGGATGCGCCATGTAGAATTCATTATACGAACAGTTGTTCGAGATGCGAACAACGTCCTCCGCAGATCCCTTGCAAGGAATCCCATGATCGACAAGATCGCGGCCTCGGTGGCCGACGCGCTGGCGGACACGCCCGATGGCGCGACGGTGCTCATCGGCGGCTTCGGCACCTCCGGCATCCCCAACGAGCTGATCGACGGGCTGCTCGAACAGGGCGCCAAGGACCTCACCGTCGTCAACAACAACGCGGGCAACGGCGACACCGGCCTGGCTGCGCTGCTGAAGGCAGGGCGCGTGCGCAAGATCATCTGCAGCTTCCCGCGGCAGGTGGACAGCCACGTGTTCGACGCGCTCTATCGCAGCGGCAAGCTCGAGCTCGAGCTGGTGCCCCAGGGCAACCTGGCCGAGCGTATGCGCGCCGCCGGCGCCGGCATCGGCGCCTTCTTCTGCCCCACCAGCTACGGCACGCCGCTGGCCGAAGGCAAGGAGACGCGCGTCATCGACGGCAAGCCCTACGTGCTGGAGTACCCGATCCACGGCGACGTGGCGTTGATCAAGGCGGAGAGGGGCGACCGCTGGGGCAACCTCACCTTCCGCAAGGCCGCGCGCAACTTCGGCCCGGTGATGGCGATGGCGGCGAAGAAGACGGTGGCCAGCGTGTACGAGATCGGCGAACTCGGCGACCTCGACCCGGAGGCCGTGGTCACGCCCGGCATCTTCGTGAAAAAGATCGTGAAGGTGCCGCGCACGGCCACGCAGGCCGGCGGCTTCAAGGGGGCATGAAGAACATGGCTTACACCAAGCGAACCAAGGACCAGCTCGCGCAGCGCGTCGCACAGGACATGTTCGACGGCGCGTACGTCAACCTCGGCATCGGCATGCCGACGGCCGTGGCGAACCACCTGCCCAAGGGCATCGAGATCGTCCTGCAAAGCGAGAACGGCATCCTCGGCATGGGGCCGGCGCCTGCCGCGGGGGACGAGGACTACGACCTGATCAACGCCGGCAAGCAGCCGGTGACCATGCTCCCCGGCGGCGCCTACTTCCACCATGCCGACAGCTTCGCGATGATGCGCGGCGGCCACCTCGACATCTGCGTGCTGGGCGCCTTCCAGGTCTCCGCCAGGGGCGACCTGGCGAACTGGCACACGGGCGAGAAGGACGCGATCCCCGCCGTCGGCGGCGCGATGGACCTCGCGATCGGCGCCAAGCAGACGTGGGTGATGATGGACCTGCTCACCAAGAAGGGCGAGAGCAAGCTGGTGGAGCGCTGCACCTATCCGCTGACGGGCGTGGGCTGCGTCAAGCGCGTCTACACTGACCTCGCCACTTTCGAATGCACGCCGCAAGGCCTGAAGCTCATCGACGCCGTCGAGGGCCTGTCGCATGCGGAACTGGAACAACTCGTGAAGCTGCCGATCATGGCGGCCTGACTCCGGAGAGACACATGACCAAGCAAGCCTTCATCTGCGACGCCGTTCGCACGCCCTTCGGCCGCTACGGCGGCGCCCTGTCCTCCGTGCGCACGGACGACCTCGGCGTCGTGCCGATCAAGGCCCTGATGCAGCGCAACCCGAAGGTGGACTGGGCCGCCGTGACCGACGTGCTCTACGGCTGCGTCAACCAGGCCGGGGAAGACAACCGCAACGTCGCGCGCATGGTCTCGCTGCTGGCGGGCTTGCCGATCGAGGTGCCCGGCGCAACGATCAACCGCCTTTGCGGCTCCGGCCTCGATGCGCTCGGCAGCGCGGCGCGCGCGATCAAGTCCGGCGAAGCCAGCCTGATGATCGCCGGCGGCGTGGAGAGCATGAGCCGCGCCCCTTTCGTCATGCCCAAGGCGGAGAGCGCCTTCTCGCGCACGAACGCGGTCTACGACACCACGATCGGCTGGCGCTTCGTCAACAAGCTGATGAAGGAGATGTACGGCGTCGACGCGATGCCGGAGACGGCGGAGAACGTCGCGGTCGACTACAAGATCGAGCGCGAGGCGCAGGACCGCATGGCACTCGCGTCGCAGCTCAAGGCGGTGGCCGCGCAGAAGTCCGGCTTCTTCGAGCAGGAGATCGTGCCCGTCACCATCCCGCAGAAGAAGGGTGAAGCGATCGTCGTCGGCAAGGACGAGCATCCGCGCGAGACTTCGCTGGAGGCCCTGGCCAAGCTCAAGGGCGTGGTGAAGCCCGATGGCACGGTGACCGCGGGGAATGCGAGCGGCGTCAACGACGGCGCCTGCGCGCTGATCCTGGCCGACGAATCCACCGCCGCGCGAAACGGCCTCACGCCGCGCGCCCGCGTGGTCGGCATGGCCACGGCCGGCGTCGCGCCGCGCATCATGGGCATCGGCCCGGCGCCGGCGACGCAGAAGGTGCTGGCGCAGACCGGCATCAAGCTCGAGCAGATCGACGTGATCGAGCTGAACGAGGCTTTTGCCGCCCAAGGCCTGGCCGTGCTGCGCCTGCTGGGCCTGCGCGACGACGACCCCCGCGTCAACCCGAACGGCGGCGCCATTGCCCTCGGTCATCCGCTCGGCGCTTCGGGCGCCCGCCTGGCGACCACCGCGGTGAACCAGCTGCATCGCAGCGGCGGCCGCTATGCGCTGTGCACGATGTGCATCGGCGTGGGGCAGGGCATCGCCGTGATCCTCGAGCGGGTGTAACTCCCACGCGCGGCGTCCCGGGCCGTGGCCGGCGACCGGTGGGGTGCCGGACTCCGAGCTGCTCGCGGGCGACCACCTCGCGGCACGACGGCCCTGCCGTCAACACGCAGGTGCCGCATGGCCTTGGCGGGCAACCGCGAATGAGGCCCTGCGTCCGACACCCCACCGGCCACCGTCCTCGAGCAAACGGCTCGTCACGCGAAGACCGTGCGCTCCACCTGAGTGGCCGCACATGCATGCACCCGACTGTTTGTCAGTGACTCCCTCTCCCGCCCGCGGGAGAGGGTTGGGGTGAGGGCCGCATCGCCGCGACCTCCGCCGAAGCCCGTCACCACCGGAGCGTGATCCGGTTGCGCGCGGGCCGTCGAGTGTCCGGCTGGTGTTCGAGGCCTGTGGT
>DATAGN010000551.1:0-5197 GCA_036263715.1 Ramlibacter sp. | reverse complement strand
GCTGCCGCCGGACCAGTGCCTGCCGGAGGTGTGGGTCACGCACGATGAACAGGAAGCCGCGGCGAAGGACTTCCTCGACCAATTGCTCAGCCTACCGCAGCGGCGCTGGCAATGCGCCTGCGGGGAGCTGGTGGAGGGCGGGTTCGAGAGTTGCTGGAACTGCGGGCGGGGGATGCCCTGAGCCTCATTTCCACTTCACCGGCTCGATGTCCACATGCCGGTTGCCGTCACCCATGCTCAGCACGCCTTCCTGCAGCGTCGCCTGCAGTTGCATCGAGCGTTGCGCCAGCTTCTCCAGCTCCTGCGAGGCGTCGGCGGGAATGCGGAACACCGACAGCTTGTCCAGCCGCGTCAGCTTGTTCTGGATGCCCTTCCACCAGACTTCGGCGGCATGGTGGAAGCAGTACACCGCCACCTGGTCGGCCTGGCGGCAGGCCTTGGTGATGGCGCTCTCGTCCGGCTGGCCGACCTCGATCCACAGCCGCACCTGGCCGGTGAAGTCGCGCATCCACACGTCCGGCTCGTCGGGATCCGACAAACCCTTGCCGAAGGCCAGCGTGCCGTCGCCGCCGCACACCGTCTGCAGTTCGTGCGCATGGAAGGCGAGCGCCGCCAGGCGCACCATCATGCGTTCGTCGTTCTCGCTCGGGTGCCGCGCCAGGGTGAGCGGCAGGTCGGCGTAGTAGCCGTGGTCGATGTCGGCGACCGCGAGGTTCGCCTTGAAGATGGTGGATTTGAGGGCCATCAGGCCCGCTTGGCGAGTTCGACCGCCTTGCCGATGTAGGTGGCCGGCGTCATCGCCAGCAGCCGGTCCTTCTCGCCCTGCGGAATCTCCAGGGAGCGGATCAGCCCGTGCAGGTCTTCGGCCGCGACGGTCTTGCCCCGCGTCACTTCCTTGAGCTTCTCGTAGGCGCCCTGCACGCCGTAGCGGCGCATCACCGTCTGGATCGGCTCCGCCAGCACTTCCCACGCGGCATCGAGGTCCTCGCGCAGTGCTTCCTCGTTCAGTTCCAGCTTGGCCAGGCCGATGCCCAGCGAGTGGTAGGCCAGCACCGCGTAGCCGAGCGCCACGCCCATGTTGCGCAGCACGGTCGAATCGGTCAGGTCGCGCTGCCAGCGGGAGATGGGCAGCTTTTCCGACAGGTGCTTGAGCAGCGCGTTGGCGAGCCCCAGGTTGCCTTCGGCGTTCTCGAAGTCGATCGGGTTGACCTTGTGCGGCATGGTCGACGAGCCGATCTCGCCTTCGCGCAGCTTCTGCTTGAAGTAGCCCAGGCTGATGTAGCCCCAGACATCGCGCGAGAAGTCGACCAGGATCGTGTTCGCCCGCGCGACGGCATCGAACATTTCGGCCATGTAGTCGTGCGGCTCGATCTGGATGCTGTACGGCTGGAAGGTCAGGCCCAGTCCCAGCGGCTCGGGCGACTCCACCACCCTGCGGCTGAAGGCTTCCCAGTCGAAATCGGGCCAGGCCGCCAGGTGCGCGTTGTAGTTGCCCACCGCGCCGTTCATCTTGGCCATCACCTTCACCGAAGCGATGCGCTCGCGGGCGTTGGCCAGGCGCACGACCACGTTGGCGATCTCCTTGCCCACCGTCGTGGGGCTCGCGGTCTGCCCGTGCGTGCGGCTCAGCATCGGAACGCCGGCGTAGGCATGCGCCAGTTCGCGCATCTTGCCGATGACGGCGTCCAGCGCCGGCAGCAGCACCAGTTCGCGCGCCCCCTTCAACTGGAGGGCATGGCTGGTGTTGTTGATGTCCTCGCTGGTGCAAGCGAAGTGGACGAATTCGCTGGCGGCGCGCAGCTCCGGCCGGGCGTCGAACCGGGACTTGATCCAGTACTCGACCGCTTTCACATCGTGGTTGGTCGTCTTCTCGATCTCCTTGATCGCAGCCGCATCGGCCTCGGAGAAGTTCTTGACGAGGCCCAGGAGGTAAGTGCGCGCTCCGGGCGACAGCGGCTTGAATTCAGCGAACCCGGCATCCGACAGCGCGATGAACCAGCACACCTCGACCTGCACCCGCTTGTGCATGTAGCCCTGCTCGCTCATCAGGGGACGCAGCGGCGCCAGGCGCGCGGCATAGCGGCCGTCCAGCGGCGACAGCGCGGAAATCGGGGAAGGGGCCATGCCCGAATTGTAGGCGGCACCCATCGCGGCCATCCCGCGTGCAGCGTGTCGCTGCACGGCGACAGCGGTCAAAATCTCTTCCCCTAGAATGAATCCGTCCCTCCCTTCCCCCACCAGAACTCGAACACGCCAGGCAGCGAACATGAAGTTGATCGGATCCACCTCCAGTCCCTACGTGCGCAAGGTGCGCGTGGTGATGGCGGAGAAGAAGCTGGACTACCAGTTCGTCGAGGAGGACGTCTGGGCCGCCGAGACCAGCATCGCGCAGTCCAACCCCCTGGGCAAGGTGCCTTGCCTCGTCATGGAAGGCGGCGAGGCGTTGTTCGACTCGCGCGTCATCGTGGAGTACCTGGACACGCTTTCGCCCGTCGGCAAGCTGATTCCCGCGGTGGGACGCGAGCGCGCCGAGGTCAAGACCTGGGAAGCGCTGGCCGACGGCGTGCTCGACGCGCTGATCCTCGCGCGCCTGGAAGCCAACTGGGGCGGCCGCAAGAAGGAGCAGCGCAGCCAGGCCTGGATCGACCGCCAGATCGACAAGACCAAGTCGAGCCTGAAAGCCATGAGCCAAGGCCTGGGCGACAAGCCCTTTTGCGCCGGCATCTACCTGAGCCTGGCGGACATCGCCGTTGGTTGCGCGCTGGGCTACCTGGACTTCCGCTTCCCGGACATCGACTGGCGCGGCCCGTATCCGAACCTGGCAAAGCTGCAGGACAAGTTGATGGCGAGGCCGAGCTTCCACGACACCATCCCGGCCTGACCCGGGGCTCCCAAAAGCAAAACGCCCCGTCAGGGGCGTTCTGCTTTTGCCCACCTGGAAATCGCTCCAGCGATTTCCAGGTGACTCAATAAAAAGGCTAACGAAGCGCCCCGGACGAAGAGGGAGGGAGGGAGGAGGAGAAGAGTCGCCTCGGGATTGCATCGAACGAATGTCCGACGTCTTCGCAGCCGTAAAACCAGTTGTTCCTGCCTCGTGCCAGATGGACCCGGCTGCGGTCGCGCAGGTTCCCCAGTGGCGTGAAGCTGCTCGTAAATTTTTGTGACCCGGCCCAGCCGCCAACACTTTCGACCGATCGCTCGCGGCGGACTGTCGCGGCAGCCAAACAACGGGCGCCTGCAGTCGCACTCGTACAGCGGTCGCGCCGTCCAGCACAACTATATTGGCAGCCACAAACAAGAAAGAGAGAGGGTTCCATGTCGTCAAAGCGGCCCACGATCCTGATGGGCGTCCTGCTCGCATGCCTGGCCGGCTACGTCGCGACGCCGATGGTGCAGGAGCGCCTGTTCCCTGGGCCCAGGCCCAATCCAGCGGCGGAGCCGGCGCCGCTGCCCGGCACCAACACCATCTCCGGCCTGAGCGTCGCCCGTACAGCGGACGGGCGCTGGATGGCGACCGTGGATTACTTCTACACCGGCGCGCCCAAGCACCTCGGGCTGAGGTTGGCCCACACGCTCGCGGCTCCGGGATATGGCAACGCCTCGGAGCTCGTCTTTCACTATCGTGGAGCCCAGCGCGGTGCGCAACGCGCCGTCGTGGAGATCACGAATCCCAACGTCCATGAGGCGCTGGTCACCGAACGGGTTACGGCGTACCTCGCGACGCCAACCGCCGAGCGGACGGCGCTCGTCTCGAGCGACCAGGTGATCCGCTGGCCCGATCCGGTCGTGGTGCAGGTGGAGCAGGCACTGGCTGCGGGAACGCCGCAGGTGATCGTGGACAAGGCCGTCCAGATGATCGACACCAACGAGACGACCCAGATGCCCAAGGCCCGCGCCTTGCTGCAGGCGCTGGTGGAGAAGAGTCCCGGCGTGGACGCCGCCTACGTGGAGTTGGCTCGGGTCGCGATGAAGACGAACTGGAACCCGACCGGGTTGCGGGATGCCGAGAACCTGATCGGCTCGGCCCTGCAGATCCGGCCCGACAGCATCAACGCCAAGATCCTGCTTGGCTACGTCTATGCCTACCAGGGCCGGTACAAGCAGGCCGAAGCGCTGTTCGTCGAAGCGGCTGCCGCCCGGCCGGCCAACCTGTGGCTGTGGACGAACTGGGGCGAGCTGCTGGTCATGCAGGGCAAGGCGGATGCGGCCATCGCCAAGTACCGCGAGGGCCTGGCCCACCCCCCGACCCGCGACACTTACGACCGCGCGCGCCAGTTCGCGTACGTGAAGCTGCTGGAATTGCTCAAGGCACGCGACGACCTGAACGGGTCCGAGGCGCTGCTGAAGCAACGCGCGCAGGAGTACGCGGTCGCCGAGTGCTTCTTGGTGGATTACGCGCGGTTCCTGGCCTTGCACCGGGGCGACGCCGCGGCATCGCTGCAGGTGCTGGCCGACGCACCCACGTCCGCCTGCCCCCCGTGGTGGGCGCGCCAGACCAAGGCGCTGGCCCATTACGTGAAGTGGGCCGGCAGCAAGGAGCCCGAACGCACCGAAGCACTGCACCAGGCACGCGCCCTGATGCCAGGCGGCCCTTTCGTGCTGTATTGGCTGGCCACTTCCGAAAAGGGCGCCGCGGTCGCGCAGCAATTGGTGGCGGCCGGCGAGAACATCTCCCTGCAGGACGAGAAGCAGCTCGACGCCCTGGCGCACGCGCTGCGCAACGGCGAGTCGCGCGTGGCGCACCGCCTGGTGCGCATGGGCGCGAAGCCGGATGCGCTGGTCGGCCCGGAGCAGATGCCGGTGGCGCTGATCCCGGTGCTCACGCGCGACTTCGACAGCATCCGGGTGCTGCAGCGCGGTGGGGTCGACTACACCCGCCTGCGGTACCGGGGGAGCACCGCCGTGGACCATGCGCGGGGGCAGGACGACCAGAAGCTGCTGCAGCTGCTGGACCCGAAGGCCGGAAGCCTGTAGTTCGCCGCGGGCCTCAGCGCACCGCCAGCTGCGCCTCCAGCGTCTTCAGCAGCGCCGGATCGTCGGGTTTCGTCAGGCTGCTGTAGTGCGCCACCACCTTGCCATCGCGGCCCACGAGGTACTTGTGGAAATTCCAGAGCGGCGCGCGGCCGCTCGCGTCGGCCAGTTGCCTGAACAGCGGATTCGCATCCTTGCCCCGCACGGAGGTCTTGGCGAACATCGG
>DATAGN010000550.1:0-8927 GCA_036263715.1 Ramlibacter sp. | reverse complement strand
GCCGACATCCCGATCGCCTGCGAGATGCACCGGTGGTGGGGCTTGCCACTGGAGCACCCGCAACACCCGCACCTGCGCCGCTGGTACGACGGCATCCGTGCCTTGCCTGCCGCGCACGGCGTCCTCGACCTCGCCCTGAGCTGAGACCATGCAACAACGCCCCTTCAAGCAGGTCGACGTGTTCACGGCGGTTCCGTACCGCGGCAACCCGCTGGCCGTGGTCCTGGACGGCAGCGGCCTCGCCACCGAGGAGATGCAGCACTTCACCAACTGGACGAACCTGTCGGAAGCCACCTTCCTGCTGCCGCCCACGGCGCAAGGCGCCGATTACCGCGTGCGCATCTTCTGCCCCGGCCGCGAGCTGCTGTTCGCCGGGCATCCCACCCTGGGCAGCTGCCATGCCTGGCTGCAGGCGGGTGGCCGCCCGAGAGGCGAGTACGTGGTGCAGGAATGCGGCATCGGCCTGGTCAAGCTGCGGCGCGATGGCGAGCGCCTGGCCTTTGCCGCGCCCCCGTTGCTCAAGAGCGGGCCCCTGCCCGAGGAGGACGTGAGCCTGATCGCGCGCGGACTCGGCGTTGCGCGCGGCGACATCGTGGACCACGCCTGGTGCGACAACGGGCCCAACTGGCGTGGCGTGCTGCTGGCCTCCGCCGACCAGGTGCTCGCGCTGAAACCCGATGCCGCGATCCTGGCGGGCCTGGACGTCGGCGTGGTCGGCCCGCGCGGCAAGGTGGGCATCGTCGGCGCGCGCCCCACGGACGACGAATGCGCTTTCGAAGTGCGCGCCTTCTTTCCCGGCAACAACGGCATGACCGAAGACCCGGTGACGGGCAGCCTCAACGCGGCCCTGGCGCAGTGGTTGATGGCGGCGGGACACGCCCCTCGCCGCTATGTCGCGGCGCAGGGCACCGCGCTGGCACGGGCCGGCCGCGTGTACGTGGAGCGCGACGATGCGGGCGAGACCTGGATCGGCGGCGCTTCGGTCACCTGCGTGGACGGCACGGTGAGGCTCTGACATGAGCGCGCGCGTGGATCACCTGGTCGTCGCCGCCGGCAGCCTCGATGAAGGCGCCGCCTGGTGCGAAGCGACGCTGGGTGTCGTGCCGGGGCCGGGCGGTGAACACCCGCTCTTCGGCACCCACAACCGGCTGCTGCGCATCGCCACGGTCAACTATCCGCGCGCGTACTTCGAGATCATCGCGATCCAGCCCGGGCGGCAAGCACAGCGGCCGCGCCGCTGGTTCGACCTGGACGACGAAGAAGTGCGTGACGCTCTCGCGCGCACCGGCCCGCGCCTGCTGCACTTCGTGGCCAGCGTGCCCGACGTGCATGCCGCGGCGACAGCCTGGCGGCAGCAAGGCATCGAGCGCGGCGAGCCTTTGAGGGCTTCCCGCATGACGCCACGCGGGCTGCTCGAATGGCAGATCACGGTGCGCGACGACGGGCAGCGGCTCGCGCGCGGCACCCTGCCGACGCTGATCCAGTGGGGCGAAACGCACCCCGGCGCTGCGATGCCGGAATCCGGCATCACGCTGCAGGCGCTCTGCGCGTACGCACCGGAGCCGGCGCCGCTCGCCACGGCCTACGAGGCGATCGGCCTGCAGGGCGTCACCGTCAAGACCGGCCCGCCCAACCTGTGCGCCGTGCTCGAAACCCCGCGCGGTCGCGTGCGCCTTGAATCAAGAGGACTGTAGATGCTGACGTTCCAGGAAGTGGGCCTGTTTGCCCTGACGACGCTGGTGCTGGTGCTGACACCCGGCCCCAACATGATCTATTGCGTCTCGCGCGCACTGTCGCAGGGACGCGCAGCGGGCATGCTGTCGCTGTGCGGCGTGCTGCTCGGGTTCGTGGCGCACCTGCTGGCGGCGACGCTGGGCCTCACCGCCTTGCTGGCCGCGGTGCCGCTCGCCTTCGACGCGCTGCGCATCGCCGGTGCGGCCTATCTCCTCTGGCTGGCGTGGGATGCGGTGCGCCCGGGCGGCAGCTCGCCCTTCGTCACCCGCGCGTTGCCGGTCGACGCGCCCGGCAAGCTGTTTCGCATGGGCCTGCTCACCAACCTGCTGAACCCGAAGGTGGCACTGTTCTACCTGTCGTTCTTCCCGCAGTTCCTGCACCCCGAGCGCGGCGACGTGCTCGCGCAGGCGGCGCAGCTCGGCGCCGTGCAGATCGTCGTGAGCGGCACCATCAACGCATTGCTGATCGTGGGTGCCGCACGCATCTCGGGCTTCCTCGCCCGCAGCAGCGGGTGGCTGGCCGCGCAGCGCTACCTGATGGGAACGGTGCTGGGCGCGATGGCCGCGCGCATCGCGGTGGTCGACACCAGGTAGTCGCGACCGGGACCGCCCCGCTCCCGCCCCTTTGCCAGAATGGGGCATGGGTACCCTTTACCTCGTGCGCCACGGGCAGGCCTCGTTCGGTGCCGACGACTACGACCAGCTCAGTGCGCTGGGGCACCGCCAGAGCGTGCGTCTCGGCGAATACTTCGCCGACCGCGGCATCCGCTTCGACGGCCTGATCGCCGGCACCTTGCGCCGGCACAAGCAGACGCTCGCGGGCATCCTCGAAGGCATGCAGCACGCCGGCGAGCACCTGTCCTGGGAAGGCCTGAACGAATACGACAGCGAGGCGGTGCTCGCCACGGTGCACCCGGGCAAGCTGGAAAAGCCGACCACGCCCGAGATGTACAGGCATCACTTCCGCCTGCTGCGCGATGGCCTGGCGCAGTGGATGGCGGGCAGCGCGGCGCCGCGCGGCATGCCGACGTACCAGGATTTCGTGGCGGGCGTGGCGGGCGCCCTCGACCACGTGCGCGCCAACCACTACGGGCAGAACGTGCTGGTGGTCACCAGCGGCGGGCCGATCTCCACCGCGGTGGGGCACGTGCTCGGGGTGAAGCCCGAGGTCACCATCGACCTGAACATGCGCATCCGCAACACCGGCATCACGGAATTCGCGTTCACGCCCAAGCGCCACGTGCTCGTGGCGTTCAACGCCATCCCGCACCTCGATCCGGCACCGTACCGGGAGTGGGTCACCTACACCTAGCAGGATGCGCATGCGCTGCGCTCGCTAAACTGCGGCCATGGACAGTGCCGACAGCTCCGAGCAGCCGCAGTGGTGGGCCGTGTGCCTGTGCGCCGCATGGTGCGGCGTCTGCCGCGACTGGCTGCCGCTGTTTCGCGAACTGTCCGCGCGCCATCCGCACGTGCGCTTCGCCTATGTCGACGTCGAAGACGAGGACGAGACGATGGGCGACGTCGACATCGAGACCTTTCCCACCGTGTTGATCGCGCGCGGTTCGCAGGTGATGTACCTCGCGCCGGTTCCGCCCATGGCGAAGCCTTTCGACCGGCTGCTGGCACGCCTGCAAGCTCAGCCAAACCCGGATCCCGGTATTCCGGCGGACGCCGACGGACTTTTTTTACGCCTGAAGGGCGAAGTTCTCCCCCGCTCGCGCGTCTGACGAGGTAGGGACTCTCCTACACCTGCCTGCATTGACGCCTGACGGGCGTCACTCGCGCTTGCAAGCTCAATCACAAACGTGGCCGGCGCAGACCGGGCATGCAGTTCCAACATTCAGTTTTGCAAGGAGATCCTCATGGCTTCCAGCAACCAGGGCAACCAGGGCGGCAAATCCAACCGCGGCTTCGCCTCCATGGACCCGCAGCGTCAGCGCGAGATCGCCAGCGAAGGCGGCCGCGCTGCCCACGAAAAGGGCACGGCGCACGAGTTCACGTCGGAAGAAGCTCGCGAAGCCGGCCGCAAGGGCGGCATGGCCCGCAGCGCCAACCGCCGCAAGGCGATGGAGCAGTCGGGCAGCGGCTCGCACGCCAGCGGCAGCAACAGCGGCGGCTCGCACGGCGGCAACAGCGGCGGCTCGCAAGGCAACCACTGAAGCACTGCGCATTGCGCAGAGGGCGCCCCGCGGGGCGCCCTTTTTGTGGCCCTCAGTAGGTCTTGTACGGCAGGAACTTGCCCGACAGGACTACGCGGACGCGATCCCCCTTGGGGTCTGGCTCGCGGGTGATGTCCATCGAGAAGTCGATGGCGCTCATGATCCCGTCGCCGAACTCCTCGTGAATCAGCTCCTTGATCGTGGTGCCGTACACGCTCACGATCTCGTACCAGCGGTAGATGAGCGGGTCGGTGGGCACCGGCGTGGGCAGGGAGCCCTTGTAAGGCACTACCTGGAGCCACTTCTGCTCTTCCTCGGACAGGCCGAAGACGTCGCCGAGGGCGCGCGCCTGTTCGGCGCTGGCGGTCATCTGGCCCAGGCACAGGGCGGTGGTCCATTCCCTGGACTGGCCGACCTTGCGGGCGACTTCCTCCCAGGTGATGCCGCGCGACACTTTGGTCGCGATGATCTTTTCGGTGATGTCGTTGCGGTTCATGGTGCTTCCTTCCGGAAGGAAGGAAAGCAACACGCGTGCCGCCGCGGCGAAGCGCCCTAGTCCTCCCCCAGCTGCCACTCGCCGACCAGGCGCACGCGGGCGTCCAGGTCGTCCGGCAGGTCCTGCTCCAGCGGCGCCGGCGCGGCTTCGGCCGGCGCGTCCCGGCGCGGCGCAGCCTCTCCCGCCGCTTCACGCGGCGTGATGGGGAGCTGGAAGATGGACGAGAAACGCATGAGGTTCGACCTCCCGCCAGTCTAGGCAGGAGATCGTTAACCGTCTGTGACCGTCGTCACACTTCCGCTCGCCTGTGGTCCCGCCCCAACGCAGCCGTTTGGGGGATGGGCAAGCGCGCCGAACGCCGGCAGCGGCGCGGGCGCGGATTCGTCAGTGCTGCGACTTGCCCTGGGATTGCGACTGCGATTGCCCGGTTTCGGAGCGATCCGGCTCGGCCGGCGACGAGATGTCGCCGAGCGACATGCCGACGTCCGCCTCGTCTTCGCCCCCCTTGGCCGCGATGTCGCCCAGGGTCACGATCCCCACCAGCTTCTGGTTGGCATCCACCACGGGCAAGCGGCGGATTTGCGCCTCGGCCATTTCGCTCAGGACCTGGTCGACGTCGTCCTCCTCCTTGGCACAACGCACGTTGCCGCTCATCACGTCGGCGAGCTTCATGTTCTTCAGCTCGCCCTCCTGGGCGGCGACACCCCGCACCACGATGTCGCGGTCGGTCACCATGCCCACCAGCTTGTCGCCCTCGCACACGGGAATCACGCCCACGTTGAGTTCGTCCATGCAACGCGCCGCCTCCACCACCGAGTCACCGGGTTCCATCGTGCGCACGTCGCGCGTCATGACATCTGCCACCGTCGTCATTGGGGATCTCCTGAAGTTCCAGCGGGGGCCGGCGAGCGCGGCCCGATGCCTCAATCTAGCGACGGTGGCCCGCTGCGGTATCAGCCCGCTCGCAAGCTGGCGTAGGACACGGCGGCTGTGCGGCTGCGGGTGCCGCCCCAGCTAGAGGCCCGCGGCTTCGAGCTGCTCGCGGGTGGGCAGGCCCTCCGTGTCGCCGGTCACCTGCACCGCACGGGCGCCGATCCAGGCGCCGCGGCGCACGGCCTCGGCGGCACTGCGGCCCTCGAGCAGCGCGGAGAGGACCCCCACCGCCACGCCGTCCCCGGCGCCCACCGTGTCGACGACCCGCGGCACCGGAAAGGCCGGCACATGGCCGCGGCCCTGCTCCCCGTCGAAGTACGCACCCTCGGCGCCGAGCTTGACCACGACCAGCCTGGCGCCCTGGTCCCGGTAGAAGCGGGCGATCGCCTCCGGCTGGTCGTGCCCGGTGAGGAAGCGGCCCTCCTCGATGCCGGGAAGCACCCAGTCGGCCTGCACCGCCAGCGCGTTGATCTCCCGGCGCATGGCTTCCGGGCTGTCCCAGAGCGCCGGGCGCAGGTTCGGGTCGAAGGAAATGCTGCGGCCTGCCTCGCGCATCACGCGCAGGCTCTTGCGCGCCGCCGCCCGGCAGGAAGGGGAGACCCCGGGAAAGACGCCGGTCGCATGGAGGTGGCGTGCCGAAAGCAGCCACTCGGGATCGACCTCGTCCTCGCCCATGAGGCTGGCCGCCGAACCCTTGCGGTGCGACTCCACGAAGGGATCGCGGCCGTCGGTCACGCGTTCCTTGAACTGCAGCCCGGTGCGCTGGCCGGCCACGCAGGCCACCCGGGTGCAATCCACGCCTTCCCGCTGCATCTCCGCCAGGAGGAAGCGGCCGGGGGAGTCCGCCCCCAGGCGGCTGGCCCAGGTCACGCGCAGGCCAAGGCGAGCCAGGCCGATGGCCACGTTGGTCTCGGCCCCGGCCGTGCGCTTGTGGAAGGACTGCACCTGCTCCAGCGGGCCGCTCTGGTCCGCCACCAGCAGCATCATCATCTCGCCCAGGGTGGCGACGTCGAAAGCGCTCATCGCCCGGCAACGGTGGACAGCGGCACGCGGGCGATTTCCTGCAGCAACAAGGACAGTTGGCCGGCAGCGGCCTCCAGCAGCGCTCGACCTTTGTCGGCGCTGGCGGCAGCCGCGTTGCCGGCGGCGCCTTGCGCGTTGTAGTCCTCGATCGCCCAGCCGAGCTTGGCGCTGCGTCCGTTGCCCAGGACCGGGTAGCGCGCCGCGCGCTCGCGCGAGCTCGAGGGGAAGTCGCGCGCCTGGGCCATGCGAACCGTGTCCGGCCGCAGCGCCAGCATCAGCGAGGTCTCGATCTCGCCGGCATGGACGCCGAAGCGGTGTTCGTCGGCGCTGAACTGCTCGCCCGCGGCGCCCAGCGGCAGGTTCCACCAGCTGCAGCCGTAGACGACCAGGCCGCGGCGCATGCGCAGCTCGCGCGCGACGATGTCCAGCAGGCTCGCCTGGCCGCCGTGCCCGTTGAACAGCAGCAGCTTCTTCACGCCTGCCCGCGCGACGCTCTCGCCCAGTGCGATCCAGGTCGCGATCACCGTCTCGATCGGCAGCGTCAGCGTGCCGGGAAAGCTGGCGTGTTCGGGGCTGTAGCCGACCTGCTGCGTCGGCAGCACCAGCACCGAGGCTTCCGCGGGCAGTTGCGGCAGCGCGCGCGCGACGATCGCGTCGACCAGGCAGTGGTCCACCGCCAAGGGAAGGTGCGGCCCGTGCTGCTCGGTGGCGCCGACCGGCAGCACGGCGACGGTGGTCGCCGGGTCGAGGCCGGCGAAGTCGGTGGTGGTGAGGTCGGCCCAGTGGCGGGAGGGGGGCGGCATAGCTGCAGTGTATGTCGCCGCCTTCGTAGGTCCGGTGGTGAGCGGCGAAGCCCGAACCCCGACGCGCCGGCCGTCGGGGTTCGGCTGCGCGCTCACCCCGACCTACAAGGAACGAAGCGCCGCCTCGACGATGCTCGCCGCATCCACCCCGAAGAACTTGCGCAGCGCCGCCCGCGTGTCGCTGCGGCCGAAACCATCCGTGCCGAGCGTCACGTACTTGCGCCCTTGCGGCACGAAGCCGCGGATCGCCTCGGGCACCGCACGCACGTAGTCGGACGCGGCAATCACCGGGCCTTTCGTGCCGGCGAGCTGCTGCGTGACATACGCAGACTCCGACGCGAGTCCGTCCCGCGCCAGCTCGCTCCAGCTCGTGACGCTGAACACGTCGCTCGCCACGCCCTGCTGCGCGAGCTGCTGCGCCGCCTTCACCACCTCGGTCAGGATCGCCCCGGACCCCATCAGCGTCACGCGGCGCGTGCCCTCGCCGTAAGAAGCGAAGCGGTAGCAGCCGCGGATCACGCCTTCGCGCGCGGCCTCCGGCAGGTCCGGCTGCGCGTAGTTCTCGTTCATCAGCGTGACGTAGTAGAAGACGTCCTTCTGCTCCACCAGCATCTCGCGCATGCCGCGGTCGACGATCACGGCCAGCTCGCCGGCAAAAGCGGGGTCGTAGGACTTGCAGTTCGGGATGGTCGCCGCCACCAGGTGCGAGGAGCCGTCCTGGTGCTGCAGGCCCTCGCCGCCCAACGTGGTGCGGCCGGACGTGGCGCCCAGCAGGAAGCCGCGGGCGCGCTGGTCCGCCGCCGCCCAGATCGCATCGCCCACGCGCTGGAAACCGAACATCGAGTAGTAGATGTAGAAGGGCAGCATCGCCAGTCCGTGCACGGTGTAGCTGGTGGCCGCGGCGGTCCAGCTCGCGATGGCGCCCGCCTCGCTGATGCCCTCTTCCAGGATCTGCCCATCCAGGGCCTCGCGGTACGACAGCACCGAGCCGATGTCCTCGGGTTCGTAGTGCTGGCCCACGCTGGAATAGATGCCCACCTGCTTGAACAGGTTGGCCATGCCGAAGGTGCGCGCCTCGTCCGCGACGATGGGCACGATGCGCGGGCCCAGCTGCGGGTCCTTCAGCAGCGCGCCGAGCAGCCGCACGAACGCCATCGTGGTGGACATCTCCTTGCCGCCGGCGGCCAGCGCGAACTGCGCATACCCCTCCGCATCCGGCACCGGCACCACCTCGCACGTGGTCTGCCGCCGGGGGATGTAGCCGCCCAGGGCTTCGCGGCGCGCGTGCAGGTAGCGCATCTCCGCGCTGTCCTCGGCGGGCTTGAAGAAGGACAGCGAGGTCGCCTGTTCGTCCGACAGCGGCAGGTTGAAGCGGTTGCGGAATTCCAGCAGCGCCGCGTCGTCCAGTTTCTTCTGGCTGTGCGTGGTCATGCGGCCCTGGCCCGCCGCACCCATGCCGTAGCCCTTCTTGGTGTGCGCGAGGATCACCGTCGGCTGGCCGCGATGCTTGGCCGCCGCGTCGTAGGCGGCGTGGATCTTCACCAGATCGTGGCCCCCCCGCTTGAGGCGGTCGATCTGTTCATCGGTCATGCCTTGCGCCAGGCGCGCGAGTTCCTCGTTCTGGCCGAAGAAGTTGTCGCGGTTGAAGCGCCCGTCCTTGGCCGCGAAGGTCTGCATCTGGCCGTCGACCGTGTGCGCGAACGCCTTGACCAGCGCGCCGGTGGTGTCGCGCGCGAACAGGCCGTCCCAGTCGCTGCCCCACAGCAGCTTGATCACG
>DATAGN010000549.1:0-12606 GCA_036263715.1 Ramlibacter sp. | reverse complement strand
CGATTCCGCTGCTGCCTTCGCAGCTGCCGGACGGCTACCTGGAGGCGATCCGGTCCCTCTTCTCGCAAGGCTCGCGCGCCGCGCTCCTGGGCATTCCGATGGGCAGCTTCACCGAGGGCTACACGAATTCCGCGATGGGCTTCAGCCCGGAAAGCGCGTCCTACCGGTACCACAAGCACCACCTGGTGCCCTTCGGCGAGTTCATCCCACCGTTCTTCAAGTGGTTCACGCGGATGATGAACATCCCGTTGGGCGACTTCAACCGCGGCGATGTCGGCCAGCCCTCCTTCGCCTGGCAGGGGCAGCGCCTGGCTCCCAACATCTGCTACGAGGACCTGTTCGGCGAGGAACTGGGCGCCCGCTTTGCCGACCCGGCGAGCGCACCGACCATCTTCGTGAACCTCAGCAACATCGCGTGGTTCGGCGACACCGTCGCGATCGACCAGCACCTGCACATCAGCCGCATGCGCGCGCTCGAGTTCGAGCGGCCCATGATCCGTGCCACCAACACCGGCGCGACCGCGATCATCGACCGCTTCGGCCGCGTGACGCACAAGCTGCAGCCGCACACGCGCGGCGTGCTGGTCGGCGAGGTCGAGGGCGGCACGGCCATGACGCCGTACGCGCGCTGGGTCAGTCGACTGGGGCTGTGGCCGCTGTGGGCGCTGGCCATCGCCGCGGCCTTGGCAGCGCTGGCGCGGCGGCGGCCACGCCCGCAGCCCTAAAATGGAAGGTTCCGCGGCCCTCCGGATCGCGAACCCACAGGGCGCCTGACTCCCAGGGCGCCCGCAGCCTATGCTCACATTCCAGCAACTCATTCTGAAGCTGCAGTCCTACTGGGACGCCCAGGGCTGCGCGCTGCTGCAGCCCTACGACATGGAGGTCGGCGCCGGCACTTCGCACACCGCCACCTTCCTGCGCGCGCTCGGGCCGGAGCCGTGGAAGGCCGCGTACGTGCAGCCCAGCCGCCGGCCCAAGGACGGCCGCTATGGCGACAACCCCAACCGCCTGCAGCACTACTACCAGTACCAGGTGGTGCTCAAGCCCGCGCCGGCCAACATCCTGGAGCTGTACCTCGGCTCGCTCGAGGCGGTGGGTTTCGACCTGAAGAAGAACGACATCCGCTTCGTCGAGGACGACTGGGAGAACCCGACGCTGGGAGCGTGGGGCCTGGGCTGGGAGGTCTGGCTCAATGGCATGGAGGTCACGCAGTTCACGTACTTCCAGCAGGTGGGCGGCATCGACTGCAAGCCGATCACGGGCGAGATCACCTACGGCCTGGAGCGGCTGGCCATGTACCTGCAGGGCGTGGACAACGTGTACGACCTGAAGTGGACCGAAGGCTTGAGCTACCGCGACGTGTACCACCAGAACGAGGTGGAGCAGTCCACCTACAACTTCGAGCACAGCGACGCCGAATTCCTGTTCACCGCCTTCGGCGCGCACGAGAAGCAGGCGAAACACCTCATGGAGCAGCAGCTGGCATTGCCCGCCTACGAGCAGGTGCTCAAGGCCGCGCACACCTTCAACCTGCTGGATGCGCGCGGCGCGATCAGCGTGACCGAACGCGCGGCCTACATCGGCCGCATCCGCAACCTGGCGCGCAGCGTCGCCCAGAGCTATTACGACAGCCGCGAGCGCCTGGGCTTTCCCATGGCGCCGCGCGAGTGGGTGGCCGCGATGCAGAAGAAGGCGGCCTGATGAGCGCCGCACGGCCGCCCGAAGGCGCTCGCCCCCTCCGCTTGCGGAGGGGGGAGGCGCAGTACAAAGTACAAGCCTGGGGGAGGCTTACAAAATGATCGTGCAGAACCTCCTGGTCGAACTGTTCGTCGAAGAACTCCCGCCCAAGGCGCTGAAGAAGCTGGGCGAGTCGTTCGCTGTAGTGCTGCTGGAGCAGCTGAAGGCGCAGGGCCTCGCCACCGGCGAGTCGAAGCTCACTGCCTACGCGTCGCCGCGTCGGCTGGCCGCGCATGTCACCAACGTGGCGCCGCAAGCCGCCGACAAGTCCGTGACGCAGAAGCTGATGCCGGTGAGCGTCGGCCTCGACGCGGCCGGCAATGCCACGCCCGCGCTGCTGAAGAAGCTGCAGGCGCTGGGCGCGGATGCGTCGGCCGTGCCCAAGTTGAAGCGGCAGGGGGACGGCAAGGCCGAAGCGCTCTTCCACGACAGCATCGCCAGGGGTGTCACCCTGGCCGATGGCCTGCAGAAGGCGCTGCAGGACAGCCTGGCCAGGCTGCCGATCCCCAAGGTCATGACCTACCAGCTGGCCGACGGCTGGAGCGACGTGAAGTTCGTGCGTCCGGCGCATGCGCTGGTGGCCCTGCATGGCAGCGAGGTGGTGCCGGTGGAGGCGCTGGGCCTGACGGCCGGTCGCACGACGAAGGGCCACCGCTTCGAAGCGGCTTCGCCGGATGTCACGATCCGGGACGCGGACAGCTATGCGCAGGCGCTGAAGGAGCAGGGTGCCGTCATCGCCAGCTTTGCTGAGCGACGCGCCGAGATCGTGCGCCAGCTGCAGGAAGCGGCCGCGCGCGTGGGCGGTGGCGCCCGTCCGATCGAGGATGACGCCTTGCTCGACGAGGTCACGGCCCTGGTGGAGCGGCCGAACGTGCTGACCTGCCAGTTCGAGGAGGAATTCCTCCAGGTGCCGCAGGAATGCCTGATCCTCACGATGAAGGCGAACCAGAAGTACTTCCCGCTGCTGACCGCCGAAGGCAAGCTGACCAACAGGTTCCTCGTGGTGAGCAACATCCGCCCGCAGGACGCCAGCGCGGTGATCGGCGGCAACGAGCGCGTGGTGCGCCCGCGCCTGGCCGACGCCAAGTTCTTCTTCGATCAGGACCGCAAGAAGACGCTCGAATCGCGCGTGCCGGGCCTCGCCAAGGTCGTCTACCACAACAAGCTGGGCACGCAGGGCGAGCGCATCGAGCGCGTGCGTGCCATCGCCCGCGTCATCGGCGGCCAGCTCGGAAGCGACCAGCTCGCGCGCGATGCGGACGTGGCGGCGCGCCTTGCCAAGGCCGACCTGCTGACGGACATGGTGGGCGAGTTCCCCGAGCTGCAGGGCATCATGGGCGGCTACTACGCGCGCCATGACGGCCTGGGCGACGCCATCGCCACGGCCGTGGAGGACCACTACCGCCCGCGCTTCGCCGGTGACGGCCTGCCGCGCAACGACGTCGCCATCGTCGTGGCGCTCGCCGACAAGCTCGAGACGCTGTCGGGCCTGTTCGCCATCGGCCAGCTGCCCACCGGCGACAAGGATCCCTTCGCGCTGCGTCGTCATGCACTGGGCATCGTGCGCATGCTGATGGAAAAGGACCTGCCGCTGTCGCTGCACGCGCTGGTCACCGAGTCGCTGGGCCTGTTCCCGCAGGCGCAGGCCGGAACGGCCGAACAGCTCACCGACTTCATCTACGACCGCCTGGCCGGCCAGCTGCGCGAGCAGGGCTACAGCGCGCAGGAAGTCGAGGCCGTGCTGGCGTTGCGGCCGCAGCGGCTGGGTGACGTCGCCAAGCGCCTGCAGGCGGTGCGTGCGTTCGCGGCGCTGCCGGAGGCGCCGGCGCTCGCCGCGGCCAACAAGCGCATCGGCAACATCCTGAAGAAGGCCGAAAAGGCCGACGCGCACGTCAACGAGCGCCTGCTCCAGGAAGACGCCGAGAAGGCGCTGTTCGACGCCACGCAGCGCATCGCGCCGCAAGCGCGCACGCAATTCGAGGCCGGCGACTACACCGGCTCGCTGCAGACGCTCGCGGCGCTGCGGCAGCCGGTGGACACCTTCTTCGATGACGTGATGGTCAACGCCGAAGAGGCGGACCTGCGCCTGAACCGCCTGGGCCTGCTGGCCACGCTGCACCAGGCGATGAACCGCGTCGCCGACCTGTCCCGCCTCGCCCAATAAAGGCTGTTCGATGATCAAACTCGTCATCCTCGACCGCGACGGCACCATCAACGTCGACAGCGACGAGTTCATCAAGACGCCGGAGGAGTGGATCCCGCTGCCCGGCGCGCTGGAAGCCATCGCGCGCCTGAACCACGCGGGCTGGCACGTGGCCGTCGCCAGCAACCAGTCGGGGCTGGGGCGCGGCCTGTTCGACGTGAGCCAGCTCAATGCCATCCACGCCAAGATGCACAAGGCGCTGTCGGCGCTGGGCGGCCGCATCGACGCGGTCTTCTACTGCCCGCACACGCCGGACGACAACTGCCAGTGCCGCAAGCCGCTGCCGGGCCTGTTCGAGCAGATCGGCGAACGCTTCGGCGTCGACCTGCGCACCGTGCCCGTGGTGGGCGACACCGCGCGCGACCTGCAGGCGGGTGCGGCCGTCGGTTGCCTGCCGCACCTCGTGTTCACCGGCAAGGCGGAGCCGCTGCGCGGGCAGGCCTTGCCGCCGGACTTCCCCGCGGGCACCCGCACGCACCGCGACCTCTCCGCGTTCGCGGACTGGCTGACCACCCGGGCGCCCGCGCCGCGCCCCACCTGAAGAACGAAAAGAGAAATGCTGTCACTGCTGCGTTCGCTGCTGCACGGACTCTGGATGCTGGTGACCGTCGTTCCCTGGGGCATCTGGATGACGCTCTCCTCCATCTGGTCCACCGGCGAACAGATGTGGTGGAAGGCCGAGCGCTGGCTGTCCTGGCAGATCGACGGCCTGCGCATGCTGTGTGGCGTGAAGGTGCGCGTGAGCGGCATGGAGCACCTGCCGCAGGGCAAGACCAGCCCCGCCATCCTGCTGGTGAAGCACCAGTCGACCCTGGAGACCTTCCTGATCCCGACGCTGATGCCGCATCCGCTGGCGTACGTCTTCAAGCGCGAGCTGATCTTCATCCCCTTCTTCGGCTGGGCGATCGGGCGCATGGACATGATCCACATCGATCGCAACCAGCGCGCGCAGGCCTTCAACAAGGTGGTGGCGCAGGGCAAGCGGCTGCTGGCGCAAGGCATCTGGATCATCATGTTCCCCGAAGGCACGCGCATCCCGCGTGGCAAGACCGGCAATTACAAGTCGGGCGGAACGCGCCTGGCGGTCGCCACGGGCGCGCCGGTGATCCCGATCGCCGTCACTTCGGCCAAGTGCTGGCCGCGCAAGTCCTTCATCAAGCATCCCGGCGTGGTGGACGTGTCCATCGGCAAGCCGATCCCCAGCCAGGGCCGCGAGGCCGATGAATTGATGCGGGAAGTGCAAGCGTGGATCGAAGGCGAGATGCGGCGCCTGGATCCCGAGGCCTACGCACACGAGCGCGAAAAAGCACCGGCCTAGGCATCTTGCCGCTGGTGCGGCGTGCTGGCGCGCACTTAGAATCGCGCTCCATGCAGTCGCCGCTCCAGCTCCTCCTCGACCTGTTCGACGAGACCAAGGCAGCGCCTGCCGCACCGGTGCGCCCCATCGCGGACAGCGAGCGTGTCCGCGGCGAGCCGCTGGCCGGCCTGCTGGCACCGCAGGCCTTCCGCCACCCCGACGCCAACCGTGAAATCCGCCTGGGCGACGTGCTGGTCGCCTATGAATTCCGCCGCGCCAAGCGCAAGAACATCGGCTTCACGGTCGGCCCCGAGGGGCTGGTCGTGAGCGCGCCGCGCTGGGTGTCGATCGGCGAAGTCGAATCGGCCGTGCGCGCCAAGACCCGCTGGATCGTGGGCAAGCTGGAATCCGCGCGCGAGCGGCAGGAACGCCTGGAAGCCGCCCGCATCGAGTGGAAGGACGGCGCCACCTTCCCGTATCTCGGCGAGATGGTGACGTTGGTGCTCGACCCGTCGCACGATTTCCGCGAGACCGGCGGCGTGCTGCACGAGGCCACGGCGACGCTGCACATCGGCCTGTCGCAGAACGCGCAGCCGGCGCAGATCCGCGACGCCGTGCAGGCCTGGTTGATGCGGCAGGCGCGCAGCCTCTTCACCGAGCGCCTGAACGTCTACGCGCCGCAGCTTGGCGTGCAGTGGAAGAAGCTCACCCTCTCCAGCGCCGGCACGCTCTGGGGCACGGCGCACAGCGACGGTTCGATCCGCCTGAACTGGCGCCTGGTCCACTTCCGCCTGCCGGTGATCGACTACGTGGTGGCGCACGAACTGAGCCACCTGCGCGTGATGGACCACAGCCCGCGCTTCTGGGAGACGGTGCGCACCGTCGTGCCCAACTACCCCGAACTGCGTGGGCAGCTGAGGGAAGAGGCGATCCCTGCCTGGTAGGGGCGCCCCGTTGACGTTGACGTAAACGTCAGATGTAATCGGCCATGGCCGGTTCATCGCACACCCAGAACACGTTCACGATCAGCGACCTCGCGCGGGAGTTCGACCTCACCACGCGGGCCATCCGCTTCTACGAGGACATGGGGCTGCTCACGCCCGAACGCAGCGGCCCGGGCGGCCGCAACCGCATCTACAGCGCGCGCGACCGCACGCGGCTGAAGCTGACGCTGCGCGCCAAGCGCCTGGGCCTCTCGCTCACCGAGGCGCGCGACCTCATCGACATGTACGACAGCCCCAGGGACACCGGCCCGCAGTTGCGCAAGTTCCTCACCATCCTGGCGCAGCACCGGCAGCAGCTGGAGGAGCAGATGGCGGAGCTGCAGGCCAACCTGGACGAGGTGCGAACGCACGAGAAGGAAGCGCGGGCGCTGCTGGCCCGCATCGACAAGGACAAGGTCCGGGCATAATTGACGTTTACGTCAACGTCAACGCGAGCCATGGACGCAGCGCGCTTCGAACCGCAGGACCCCGCATACGCCGAGCGCGTGCGCGCCAGCTTCGCGAAGCAGGGCGCCATGCATACGATCGGCGCCACGCTGGCGCAGGTCGCTCCCGGCCGCTGCGTGATCGAGCTGCCCTGGCAGCAAGGCCTGACGCAGCAGCATGGCTTCCTGCACGCTGGCATGGTCGCCACCGCGCTCGACTCCGCCTGCGGCTACGCGGCTTCCAGCCTGATGCCCGCCGAAGCCGGCATCCTGACCATCGAATACAAGATCAACCTGCTGGCGCCGGCGCGCGGCGAGCGCTTCCGCATGGAAGGCCTCGTGATCAAGCCGGGGCGCACCATCACCGTTGCCGAGGGCCGCGCGTACGCACTGGACCGGGGGCGGGAAAAGCTCATTGCCACCATGGGCGCCACGCTCATGACGATCACCGGCCGCGCCCGCATCCAGCACTGAACACGCAAGGAGACAGCATGCAGCAGCTACCCGGCCTGAACTTCGGCCTTGGCGAGGACCTCGAGGCGCTGCGCGACACGGTGCGCGACTTCGCCCAGCGCGAGATCGCGCCGCGCGCGGCCGAGATCGATCGCAGTGACCAGTTCCCCATGGACCTGTGGCGCAAGATGGGCGAGCTCGGGGTGCTGGGGATCACGGTGCCCGAGGAGTACGGCGGCGCCGGCATGGGTTACCTCGCGCACATGCTGGCCATGGAGGAGATCTCGCGCGCCTCCGCCTCGGTGGGCCTGTCCTACGGCGCGCACAGCAACCTGTGCGTCAACCAGATCAAGCGCAATGGCAGCGAGGCGCAGAAGAGGAAGTACCTGCCCAAGCTGATCTCCGGCGAGCACGTGGGCGCGCTGGCCATGAGCGAGACCGGCGCCGGCAGCGACGTCATCTCCATGAAGCTCAAGGCCGAGGACAAGGGCGGCTACTACGTCCTGAACGGCAGCAAGTTCTGGATCACCAACGGCCCGGATGCCGACACGCTGGTGGTCTACGCCAAGACCGAGCCGGAGCTCGGCGCCCGCGGCGTCACCGCCTTCCTGATCGAGAAGACCATGAAGGGCTTCTCCATCGCGCAGAAGCTGGACAAGCTCGGCATGCGGGGCAGCCACACGGGCGAGCTCGTGTTCCAGAACGTGGAGGTGCCGGCCGAAAACGTGCTCGGTGCGCTGAACGGCGGCGCCAAGGTCCTCATGAGCGGCCTCGACTACGAGCGCGCCGTGCTCGCCGCGGGGCCCATCGGGATCATGCAGGCCGTCATGGACAACGTGGTCCCCTACATCCACGACCGCAAGCAGTTCGGCCAGAGCATCGGCGAGTTCCAGCTGATCCAGGGCAAGGTCGCGGACATGTACACGATCCTGCAGGCGGCGCGCGCCTACTGCTACACCGTGGGCAAGAACCTCGATGCGCTCGGGAGCGAGCACGTGCGCCAGGTGCGCAAGGACTGCGCCTCGGTCATCCTGTACTGCGCCGAGAAGGCCACCTGGATGGCCGGCGAGGGCATCCAGATCCACGGCGGCAACGGCTACATCAACGAGTACCCGCTCGGCCGCCTGTGGCGCGATGCCAAGCTGTACGAGATCGGTGCCGGCACCAGCGAGGTCCGCCGCATGCTGATCGGTCGCGAGTTGTTCGCCGAGACGATGTAACCTTCCCGCCATGCCGAACATCCAGGATCTTTTCTCCCACAACCGCGCCTGGGCCGCGGAGATGGAACGCACGCGTCCCGGCTTCTTCAGCAGCCTGGTCAAGCAGCAAAAGCCCAAGTTCATGTGGATCGGCTGCTCCGACAGCCGCGTGCCCGCCAACCAGATCACCGGGCTCGAGCCGGGCGAAGTCTTCGTGCACCGCAACGTGGCCAACGTCATCGTGCATTCGGACCTGAACGCGTTGTCCACCGTGCAGTTCGCGGTGGAGATGCTGAAGGTGGAGCACGTCATGATCGTCGGCCACTACGGCTGCGGTGGCGTGCTGGCGGCACTGCAGGGCGCACGCATCGGCCTGGCGGACAACTGGATCCGCCACATCCAGGACGTGCGCGACCGGCATCGCGGGATCCTGGACAACATCGCGCCCGACAAGCGCGGCGACGCGCTGGTGGACCTGAACGTCATCGAGCAGGTGGTGAACCTGTGCGTGAGCACGGTCATGGTCGACGCGTGGGCGAAGAACCAGGACGTCACGATCCATGGCTGGGCCTATGGCGTGCACGACGGCCTGCTGCAGGACCTGCGGATGGCGGTGACCAGCACCGATGCGATCGAGCCCATGTACCAGGCCGCGGTGCAGGGCGTGGTCGCCAAGTGGAGCTGAAGCCGCGGGTGGGCGCATGAAGCTGCTGGCGGCACGATGAGCGAGGAGTGGAAGGACCTGTGGGAGGTGGCGAGCTTCATCGTGACCACGCTCGGCCTGCCGTTCGCCATCCTGTTCTTCGCCTGGGAGCAGCGCAAGGAGCGCGACAACGAGGAGGAAGAGCAGTACCAGATGCTCTCGGACGCGTACAACGATTTCCTCAAGGTGGTGCTCGCCCACCCGGACCTGCAGCTGCGCACGCAGGAGCCCCTGACCGACCCGACCGCGGAACAGCGCGAGCGGATGATGGTCATCTTCGACATGCTGGTTTCGCTGTTCGAGCGCGCCTACCTCGTCGCCTACGGCGAAGACATGGACAAGGCCGAGGCGCGCCGCTGGAACAGCTGGGACGACTACATGCGCGAGTGGTGCCGCCGCGAGGACTTCCACAACGCCCTGCCGCTGCTGCTGCACGGCGAGGACCCCGAATTCCGTGAATACATCCGCCGCATCGCCGAAGAGGAACGCGGCCCCATCCCCGAGGCGCAAAATGTGCCTGAACGAGCCATCCTGAAGGAGCAAACCCATGGCTGAATCCATCGTCATCGTCGGCGCCGCGCGCACCCCCATGGGCGCGTTCCAGGGCGACTTCTCCTCCCTCGCGGCGCACGACCTGGGCGGCGCCGCGATCAAGGCCGCGGTCGAGCGTGCCGGCATCTCCGCCGACGCGGTGGGCGAGGTGCTGTTCGGCAACTGCCTGATGGCGGGGCAGGGCCAGGCGCCTGCGCGCCAGGCCGCCTTCAAGGGCGGGCTGCCCAAGAGTTCCGGCGCCGTCACGCTGTCCAAGATGTGCGGCTCGGGCATGAAGGCCGCCATGTTCGCGCACGACATGCTGCTGGCCGGCACGCACGAGATCATGGTGGCCGGCGGCATGGAGAGCATGACCAACGCGCCTTACTTGCTGCTCAAGGGCCGGGGCGGCTACCGCATGGGCCACGACAAGGTCTACGACCACATGATGCTCGACGGCCTGGAAGACGCTTACGAGCCGGGCCGCTCCATGGGGACCTTCGGCGAGGACTGCGCCGCCAAGTACAAGTTCTCGCGCGAAGCGCAGGACGCCTTCGCCATGGCCTCGGTCAAGCGGGCGCAGGAGGCGACGCAGTCGGGCGCCTTCGCCGCGGAAATCACGGCGGTGACGGTGAAGACGCGCGCCGGCGAATCCGTGATCTCCACCGACGAAGGCCCGGGCAAGGTCAAGCTGGACAAGATCCCGACGCTGCGTCCCGCGTTCAAGAAGGACGGCACGATCACCGCTGCATCGAGCTCCTCCATCAACGACGGCGCCGCGGCGCTGGTGATGATGACCGAGAGCACCGCCCGGCGCCTAGGGGTCAAGCCGCTGGCGCGCATCGTCGGCCATGCCACGCATGCGCAGGAGCCGGAGTGGTTCACCACGGCTCCCGTGGGCGCCACGCAGAAGCTGCTGGCGCGCACCGGCTGGAAGGTGGCCGACGTCGACCTGTGGGAAGTCAACGAAGCCTTCGCCGTGGTGCCCATGGCGCTGATGGCGGAACTCGGCGTGAAGCACGACATCGTCAACGTCAACGGCGGCGCCTGCGCGCTCGGCCACCCGATCGGCGCCTCCGGCGCGCGGATCATGGTGACGCTGCTGCACGCGCTCAAGGCGCGCGGCGGCAAGCGCGGCATTGCCACGCTGTGCATCGGCGGCGGCGAAGGCACGGCCGTCGCCCTGGAGCTGGTCTGACTTGAACGTCCTGGTGATCGGGGCCTCGCGCGGCCTCGGGCTCGAATTCGTCACCCAGTACCGCGAAGCCTGGGACCGCGTGATCGCCACGGCCCGCGACGACGCCGCGCTCGAGCGCCTGCAGGCGCTCGGCGCCCAGGCGCTGCGGCTGGACGTCACCGATGCGGCCAGCGTCAGCGGCCTGGCCTGGCAGCTCGATGGCGAGAAGATCGACCTCGCCCTCTACGTCGCAGGCGTCATGTCGCACGGCCCGGCCACCGAACCACCCTCGCGCATCGAGTTCGATCGGGTCATGCATGCCAACGTGCACGGCGCGATGCAGGTGATCCCGCAAGTGGCGCCGCTGGTGGAGGCGGCGCGTGGCCGCTTCGTCTTCATCAGCAGCGAGATGGGCTACATCGGCGGCGTGGATTCCAGCTACAGCTGGGTGTACCGCGCCAGCAAGGCGGCGCTGAACATGGCCGTCGCTTCGGCGCAGCGGGACTACCCCCATGCGGTCATGGTGGCCATGAGCCCGGGCTGGGTGCGCACGGACATGGGCGGCCCGTCCGCGCCGCTGACGCCCGAGCAGAGCGTCGCTGCCATGCGCAAGACCATCGAAGGCCTGGGCCCCACGCACAAGGCGGCCTTCGTCAACTACGACGGGCGCCGTTTCAAGGGCTGGTGATGCTGCTCAATTCCGACCAGGAAATGATCCGGGATGCCGTGCGCGACTTCGCGCGCGAGCAACTGTGGCCGCACGCCGCGCGCTGGGACCGCGAACGCATCTTCCCCCGCGAGGCGCACCAGGGGCTCGCGGCGCTGGGCGCCTACGGCATCTGCGTGCCGGAGGACCAGGGCGGCGCCGGGCTCGACTACCTGACGCTCGCACTGGTGCTGGAGGAGATCGCCGCGGGCGACGGCGGCACCAGCACGGCCATCAGCGTCACCAATTGCCCGGTCAACGCGATCCTCATGCGCTACGGCAGCGAGGCGCAAAAACGCCAGTGGCTCACGCGGCTGGCCTCAGGCGAGCTGCTCGGCGCCTTCTGCCTGACCGAGCCGCAGGCGGGCAGCGACGCGTCGGCGCTGCGCACCACGGCGACGCGGGAGGGCGACCACTACGCCATCAACGGCGTCAAGCAGTTCATCACCAGCGGCAAGAACGGCCAGCTCGCAATCGTCATCGCGGTCACCGACAAGGGCGCCGGCAAGCGCGGCATGAGCGCGTTCCTCGTGCCCACGGACACGCCCGGCTATGTGGTCGCGCGGCTGGAAGAGAAGGTCGGCCAGCACTCCAGCGACACGGCGCAGATCAACTTCGAGGACTGCCGCATCCCGGTGGAGAACCGCATCGGCGAGGAAGGCGAGGGCTACCGCATCGCGTTGTCGGCGCTGGAAGGCGGCCGCATCGGCATCGCGGCGCAGAGCGTCGGCATGGCGCGCAGTGCGTTCGAGTTCGCCTTGCAGTACGCGAAGGAGCGCCAGAGTTTCGGCACGGCGCTTTTCAACCACCAGGCGGTGGGCTTCCGCCTGGCCGATTGCGCCACGCAGATCGAAGCCGCGCGCCAGCTGATCTGGCATGCGGCGACGCTGCGCGACGCCGGCAAGCCTTGCCTGAAGGAAGCCGCGATGGCGAAGCTGTTCGCCAGCGAGATGGCCGAACAGGTCTGCAGCGCAGCCATCCAGACCCTGGGCGGCTACGGCTACGTCAACGACTTCCCGGTCGAGCGCATCTGGCGCGACGTGCGCGTGTGCCAGATCTACGAAGGGACCTCCGACGTGCAGAAGATCCTGATCCAGCGCGCTCTTTCCTAGGTTTTCTTCTTCTCTGCGTCGACGCGCTGCCCCGGGTGGTCGTGCCGGCGGCCGGTGCG
>DATAGN010000548.1:0-2154 GCA_036263715.1 Ramlibacter sp. | reverse complement strand
ATCAGGCCGCAGCGCACCCGCAGTTCGCGCGCGACGATGTCCAGCAGGCTTGCCTGCCCGCCGTGCGTGTTGAAGACGAGCAGCTTGCGCACGCCGGTGCGCGCGACGCTCTCCCCGATGGCGACCCACGTCGCGATGACGGTCTCGATCGGCAGGGTCAGGGTTCCGGGGAAGCTCGCGTGCTCCGGGCTGTACCCGACCTGCTGCGTGGGCAGCACCAGCACCGACGCGCTGGCGGGCAGCTGCGGCAGGGCCCGCGCCACGATCCCGTCCGCCAGGCTGTGGTCCACCGACAGCGGCAGGTGCGGCCCGTGCTGCTCGGTCGCCCCGACCGGCAGCACCGCCACCGTGGTCGCCGGGTCGAGGCTGGCGAAATCGGCGCTGGTGAGCTCGGCCCAGAAACGGGAAGGGAGTGCCATGGCTCGAGTGTAGGCCCGACCTCAGGAGAGCGCGTGGTTGGCCGCCCGCACGATGCTTGCCGCGTCGACCCCGAAGAACTGCCGCAACGCTGCGCGCGTGTCGCTGCGGCCGAAGCCGTCTGTGCCGAGCGTCAGGTAGCGCCTTGCCGCGGGCACGAAAGCCCGGATGCTTTCCGGTACCGCCCGCACGTAATCGCTGGCTGCGATGACAGGCCCGCGGCCGGCCAGCAGCCCGGTGATGTACGGCTGCTCCGCTTCGCCCTCGCCGCGCAGGGCGCGCTGCTCGCAAGCCAGGCCGTCCCGCGCCAGCTCGCTCCAGCTCGTGACGCTGTACACATCCACCGGCACGCCGTCGGCAGCGAGCTGTCGGGCCGCCTGGACCACTTCGGTCAGGATGGCGCCGGAACCGAGCAGCGTGACCCGCTGGCGCGCAGTCTCGTCGCCGTAGCGCGCGAAGCGGTAGCAGCCGCGCACCACACCCTCGTGCGCTTCGGCTGGCAGGTCCGGCTGCGCATAGTTCTCGTTCATGAGCGTGACGTAATAGAAGACATCGCGCTGCTCGACCAGCATCTCCCGCATGCCGCGATCGACGATCACCGCCAGCTCGCCGGCAAACGCCGGGTCGTACGCCTTGCAGTTCGGGATCGTGGCGGCCACGAGGTGGCTGCTGCCGTCCTGGTGCTGCAGTCCTTCGCCGCCCAGCGTGGTGCGGCCGGAAGTCGCCCCGAGCAGGAAGCCGCGGGCGCGCTGGTCCGCCGCCGCCCAGATCGCATCGCCCACCCGCTGGAACCCGAACATCGAGTAGTAGATGTAGAACGGCAGCATCGCGAAGCCATGCACGCTGTAGCTGGTGGCCGCGGCCGTCCAGCTGGCGATGGCGCCCGCCTCGCTGATGCCCTCCTCCAGGATCTGGCCGTCCAGTGCCTCGCGGTACGACAGCACGGAACCGATGTCCTCCGGTTCGTAGCGCTGGCCGACGCTGGAGTAGATGCCGACCTGCTTGAACAGGTTGGCCATGCCGAAGGTGCGCGCCTCGTCGGCGACGATGGGCACGATGCGCGGGCCGAGCTGCGCATCCTTCAGCAGCGCACCGAGCAGCCGCACAAAGGCCATGGTGGTCGACATCTCCTTGCCGCCGGCCTGCAGCGCGAACTGGGCGTAGCTCGCCGCCTCCGGCACCGGCACCACCTCGCAGGCGGTGTGGCGCTGCGGCAGGTAGCCGCCGAGCGCCGCGCGCCGCTCGTGCAGGTAGCGCATCTCGGCGCTGTCCTCCCCGGGCTTGTAGAAGGCCAGCGTCCTGGCCTGCTCGTCGGAGAGCGGCAGGTTGAAGCGGTTTCGGAATTCCAGCAGCGCCGCTTCGTCCATCTTCTTCTGGCTGTGGGTGGTCATGCGCCCCTGCCCGGCCGAGCCCATGCCATAGCCCTTCTTGGTGTGGGCCAGGATCACGGTCGGCTGGCCGCGGTGCCTCGCCGCCGCGTCGTACGCTGCGTGGATCTTCACCAGGTCGTGGCCACCGCGCTTGAGCCGGTCGATCTGCTCGTCCGTCATGCCTTGCGCCAGCCGCGCGAGCTCCTTGTCCTGCCCGAAGAAGTTGTCGCGGTTGAAGCGGCCGTCCTTGGCCGCGAAGGTCTGCATCTGCCCATCGACGGTCCGCGAGAAGGCCTTGATCAACGCATGGGTGGTGTCCCGCGCGAACAGGCCGTCCCAGTCGCTGCCCCACAGCAGCTTGATCACG
>DATAGN010000547.1:0-3069 GCA_036263715.1 Ramlibacter sp. | reverse complement strand
CAGCGTCGCATTCGGCGGGATCACGCCGCCGGCACCGCTGGCCCCGTACGCCAGTTGCGGCGGGCAGGTGATCCGCGCCTTGCCGCCCGGTCGCATCATCTGCACGGCTTCGGTCCAGCACGGGATGACCCGGTTGAGCGGGAAGGACGTGGGCTCGCCGCGCTTGTGCGAGCTGTCGAACTCGCGGCCGTCCGGGAACGTACCCCGGTAATGCACCTTCACCGTGTCCGTGGCCTTGGGCGTCGCGCCGCTGCCGGCCGTCATGCTTTCGAACACGATGCCGCTGGCCGTGGTCGTGCGCGCGGTGCCGGTCGCGGAACCCAGGTTGGCGGCGGGCGCAGCCGCGGGAGCGCCGGCGACGTTGGCCGCGGGCGGGTTGCTGGGCGGCGTGCAGGCGGCGAGCGTCGCGCACGCAACCAGGGGCCAGGCGAAGGAGAGGAAGCGCATTGCGGGTCGATCCAGGGGGCTGTGATGCCATCCATTATTCCCGCTGCGCGGCGCGCGCTGTGGCTCTGCCGCGCGAGCGCGACTACAGCTGTTTGGCTCCGGTTCCTACGGCCGTGCCACGTGCCGCCGCGCCATCATGGGCGCTTCCAAAAGGAACGAAGGGAGTCCCCATGTCCGATGACAAGAGCAAGAGCGGCGGCCAGGATCGCCAGCGCATCAACATCCACCAGGACTACGAGCTGCGCGACTGGGCCAAGTCCCTCAACACCACGCCGGACCGCATCAAGGAAGCGGTGCAGGCCGTGGGCGACCGCGCGGAAAAAGTCCGGGAGTATCTAGGACAAGACAAGCCGAATCGGTGACGCGCCGGGCCAGCGCTGGGGCTACGGTTCGCAGTCCGTGCTGCGCCACCTGATCGAGTCGCTGCGCCTGAAGGACGGCCCGCCGTCCTAGCGCCCGCCTGACTTGGGCTGTCAAGCCCTTTTCGCCACCGCGGCTGTCGAGATATCCACCGCCGCTGTGGACAACAGGGCCCCGGCGACGCCGGAATGCAGGCCCGGCGCGGCCTGCGCTGCCGTGCCCGCGGCTTGTGCAATCGGGCGATCAACAAGGGCAGCTGACGGTCGGTAGGCGCTCACGTCCTGCCGGGCTGTCGGCAGCATCGGGTGATCGCATCCAGCAGCAGGTGCGGCTTGAGCGGCTTGCCCAGGTGCAGGTCGAAGCCGGCGTCGATGGTCTTCTGCCGGTCCAGCTCGCGCGTGAACGCGGTCAACGCGATCACCGGCAGGTGCGGCTGTCCACGCTCGGCCTGCAGTTCGCGCACGCGCCGCACGAGTTCGTAGCCGTCGCGCCCTGGCAGCCCGATGTCGCTGACTAGCACGTCGGGCCATGCCTGTTCAACGGCGGCGATCGCAGAGTCGTAGTCAGCTGCGGTTCGAACGCGCGCGCCGCGGTCGGTGAGCACCAATACCATCATCTCGGTGGCCTCCCGGTCGTCCTCCACCAGCAGGACGTCCAGGCCGCGGACCTCTTCGACCATGTCCTCTTCGGCGTCGAACCCGCTCTCGGTGTGCGGCCATTCGTCCGCGACGTCTCCTGACGGCGCGACCGGGACGGTGACCTGCATGCACGTTCCCTTGCCCTCGCCCTCACTGAGCGCTTCGGCCTCGCCGCCGTGCAGGTCGACCAGGTGCTTCACGATGGAAAGCCCCAGGCCGAGCCCGCCATGGCGGCGGTTGCCCGGCGCATCGCCTTGCGTGAAGCGGTCGAACAGGTGCGGCAGGAAGTCGGCCTGGATGCCTTGGCCGAAGTCCTGCACCCGCAGCCGCAGGCGGTCGCCCTCGCGTGCGAGGCTGACCACGACACGGCCGCCCTCCGGCGAGAACTTGACCGCGTTGGTCATCAGGTTCCAGAAGATCTGCTGGAAGCGCGCCGGGTCCAGCCAGGCCGGCGCATGCGCGGACTCCACGTCCGTGTCCACCTGGATGTGCTTGTCGTTGATGGACGCGGCGAGCGCGTCGATGGATTCGATGATCAGCTGCGCGGGGTCGCACCACTCGCGGTCCAGCCGCAGCTTGCCGGAGTTGATGCGCGAGACGTCCAGGATGTCCGAGATGATGCGCGCCTGCGTCTTCACGTTGCGCTCGATCGCCTGCAGGCCCTTCTGCCCCTCGGGGGTGGTGCCGCGCCGCTGCAGGATGTGCACCCAGCCCACGATGGCGTTCAGCGGCGTGCGCAGTTCGTGCGAGAGCACCGCGATGAAGTCGTCCTTGGTGCGGCTGTGGCGCTCGGCCACCTGGCGCGCGGCCTGCTCGCGTTCCAGCAGGTCGCGACGGCGCTGTTCGAGCTCGAAGCGCTCCGACGCGTCGATGGCGATTGCGATGCGCACGCCCGGTTCCGCGTGCGAGGACACGCTCCATTCCAGGTGCACCAGCTTGCCATCGGCGCGCAGCAGCGGGAATTCGCCGCGCCACGCGCGGTCCGCTGCAGGCGAAGCGAGTTGCGCCTCGACCATGCTGCGCCACGGGCCCGGCGCCAAGTCGGCCACCGGCTGCCCGAGCAACTGCGCGCGAGTGCGCCCCAGCAGCGCGAGCATCGCCGGGTTGGCGTCGGTGAAGCGGCCCTGCTCGTCCAGCAGCACGATGCCGCTTTGCGCCTGGTCGTAGATCGCGCGGAAGCGCTGCTCGCTGCGGCGCAGTTCCTCTTCGGCCTTGCGCGCGCGGATCAGCGCCTGCAGCGTGGCGATCAGCACTGCCGGCTCCACCGGGTGCACCATGTAGCCGTCGGCGCCGGCGTTGAGGCCCGTGACGCGGTCCTCGTTGCGGATGTACTCGGCCGACAGGTGCACGACCGGCAGCGAGGACGTCGCCGGATTGGCGCGGATCATGCGGCACAGCTCAAAGCCGTCGATGTCCGGCAGGTGCACGTCGAGCACGACCCCCGAGACCCCTTTCGCGATGATCTCCAGCGCCTCGCCGCCGCTGCCCGCCTCGGCCGTCCGGAAGCCGGACGCACGGATCACGCGGCCCGTGGAATAGCGCGTGGCGGGGTTGTCATCCACCACCAGCACGGTGTGGACCGAACGGTCGATCGTGGCGCTGATGACGTCCGTGTCGATCATTC
>DATAGN010000546.1:0-1788 GCA_036263715.1 Ramlibacter sp. | reverse complement strand
AAGTTCCACTGCTCGCAGCCCTGGTATACGTCGGGCACGCCCGGGCAGGTGAACTTGAGCACCACTTGCGCCAGGCTGTTGTTGAAGCCGAAGGGCGCGATGCGGGCGGTGAACTTCTGCAGTTCGTCGGCGAACGGCGTCGCGCCGAGCACCCCGTCCACGTAGCGCTCCACCGCGTCCTCGTACTCGCCGTGCGGGCACACCCAGGTGGTGTGCAGCTTGGCCTCGCGCACGGCCTTGCGCATGTACCCCTGGACGCGCTGGCGCAGGTCCTCGCGCGCGGCTTCATCGGGCGCCGCCGCCGGCCACATCGCCACCAGCGTCTGGAACAGGATCCAGATGTCGTTGTTGGACGGCCAGGTCTCCTTGGGCTGCCGCGTCAGGTACAGCTGGGCCCAGCCGGTGACGCGCAGCAGGAAGTCCTCCCACAGCGCCGGGATCTCGGAGAGCACGTCCATGCGCGCGCGCAGGTCCTCGCCGCGCTTGCTGTCGTGCGTGGAGGTGCCCAGCAGGCAGTGCGGGCGGTGTCGTTGCCGGTGCTGGTTGGCGAAGTGGAAGGCGGAGATCGTCACGCCGAAGTTGCGCGGATCGCCGCCCACCTCGTTGAGCGACAGCAGCGGCACGAAGCGGTAGAAGGCCGTGTCCTCCATCGCCTTGGCGGTGACGGGGGCGGTGAACTGCTGCCAGCGCGCCAGGAAGCGGCGCCGGCCTTCCTCGTCCAGGTTCGCCGCTTCGCCTTCGCCGAGCAGCACTTCGCGCAGGTGTTCCAGCACGGTGCTCTCGGACTTGCCCAGGCGCCTTTCGGCCGCCGCGATCGCCCAGTCCACGTGCCGCCGGTCCATCGCGCTGGCGTCCTCGCCGGTGCGCAGGTAGGTGCGGTAGACGGGGAAGGCCGCGGCCACTTCGGCCATGGCCCAGCGCAGGCGGTTGCGCGTGAAGTCGCAGCGGCGCCGGTTGCTGCGCGTCAGGCGATGCAGCGCGTGCGCCAGCCAGTTCAGCTCCGAGTACAGCGAAGTCTCGATGATCAGCTTCTTGCAGGTATACAGGACCTCGTCGAAGTCCATCGGCTGGTTCGTGAACGCGTGGTACACCGCCAGGATCGCGTTCTCGTTGCGCCCTTCGACGAACAGCCCGTTGACCAGCGTGCCGAAGCGGTAGCCGGTGTCGCCGTGCACCGGCCATTCCTCCGGCAGCGACTCGTGCTCGGCCAGGATCTTCTCGACCACCAGGTACAGCGCCCGCGGCTGGTGGCCGCTGACCTCCGCCTGCGCCACGTACCGCGCCTGCAGCTGCTGGAAGTAACCCAGCGGATCACTCAATCCGTCGGGGTGGTCGATGCGCAGCCCGGTGAGCTGGCCTTCCTGCAGCCAGTGCAGCACCTTGCGGTGCGTGGCGTCGAACACCTCCGTGCGCTCCATGCGCAGGCCGGCCAGCGTGTTGACGTCGAAGAAGCGGCGGTAGTTGACATCGTCGCTGGCCACGCGCCAGTCCGCGAGCCGGTAGGCCTGCGAGGAGATCAGCCGCTCGAGGTCGTCGAAGCTCTCCGGGTCGCCCGGCTGGCCGTTCAGGCGCTGCAGGCAAGCCTCGATCCAGCGTGACAGCCACTCATGGCGGGCGGCCTGGCGCGCGAGCTGGCGCTTGTAGACGGCAGCGTCGCGCACGCGCGAGCGCCGCGCGTCCTCATCGGGGTCGTCGCGCGCGGGCAGGCGGCCGAAGGCATCGAGCAGCGCGCCGACGACGGCGTGGCTGTCACCTTCGCTGTCGTCGCGGGCGGGCGGCGCCGGCAGC
>DATAGN010000545.1:0-15490 GCA_036263715.1 Ramlibacter sp. | reverse complement strand
CGCGCCGGTGGGCGCTGCCGTCGTTGTCGCGGGTGCCGAGGACGCAGCGTCGATCGCGATCACGCTGGGCGGCAGCGACGTCGATGGCTCGATCGCCAGCTTCGCGCTGCAAAACCTGCCGGCCAATGGCCAGCTGTACGTCGACGCCGGGCTCACCACGCTGGCAACGGTCGGCACGTCGTACGCGGCGGGCACGTTCTGGTTCGTGCCGGACGCCGACTACAACGGCAGCACTTCCTTCGCGTATCGCGTCACCGACAACCTGGGGGTGATCGCCACGGCCGATGCCACGGTGCGCATCGACGTGAGCGCGGTCAACGACCTGCCGACGGTCAGTGCCGTCACCGTCGTCGGCCTGGAAGATGCGACCAGCATTGCGATCACGCTGGCCGGTGGTGACCTCGACGGCACGGTAGCAGGCTTCGTTTTGCAAGGGCTGCCCGCGAACGGCCTGCTGTACACGGATGCGGCCCGCACGACACTTGCAGTCGCCGGCACGACCTACGCCAGCGGCAACCTCTGGTTCGTGCCCGGTGCCAACTTCAATGGCGGCACGAGCTTCGGCTACCGCGCCCTGGACGACCTCGGTGGGACGTCGCTCACGGCGGCTGTGACGATCAACGTGTCCGCCGTCAACGACGCGCCCACGGTGAACAACGTCACTGCAAGCGGCGCGGAAGACGCAGCGTCGATCGCGATCACGCTGGCCGGCGGCGACATCGACGGCGCCGTCACCGGCTTCACCCTGCAGAACCTGCCGGCGAACGGCCTGCTGTACACCGACGCAGGCCTGACCACGCTGGCGGTGGCAGGGACGACCTACCCCAGCGGCAGCTTCTGGTTCGTGCCTGCGGCGGACTTCAACGGCACCGCCAGCTTCGCCTACACCGCGACCGACGATGCGGGGGCGAACTCCGGCACCGCCGCTGCCGTGGTCATGGTGGCGGCGGTCAACGATGCTCCCGTGGCCGCTGCGGTCACCGCGACGGGGCAGGAGGACGCGCCGGCGATGGTCGTGACGCTCGGTGCAAGCGACATCGACAGCGCGGTCGCCGGCTTCGTGCTGGACAGCCTGCCTTCCGATGGTGTCCTCTACACCGACGCGACCCTCACGACGCGCGCGGTCGCGGGCGCGCTCGGGGCCGGCACCTACTGGTTCGTGCCCGCGGCCGACTTCAGCGGCACCGTCGGCTTCAGCTATCGCGGCATCGACGCGCAGGGGGCGGCCTCCGCCTTGGCCGTCGTCACGCTGCAGGTGACGCCGGTCAACGACGCGCCGGTGCGCACCGGCTCGCCGGCTGCGATCGTTGCGCCCGAAGCTTCGGCGGGCGTCTCCCTGGGGCTCGAAAACGTGCGCTACGGCGTCGGCGGCGGCACGGATGAAGCGGGGCAGGTACTCACCGTCACCATGACTGCGTTGCCGGACGTGGGCACGGGCCGCATCGTCCTGGCGGACGGCTCCGCCGTCGTGCCCGGCACGCGCTATACCGCGGCGCAACTGGCGGGGATGCGTTTCCTGCCGGCCAGCGGCGTCAGCAGCGGCAGCGCCACCCTCGAATTCACCGTCGCCGACGACGGCGGCCGCGCCGCCGGCGGCAGCGACGAACTGTCGCAGCGGCTGTCGATCAGCGTGGTCAATCGCGCGCCGCTCCTCGACGGGGCACGGCTGTCGTTCAATGTGATGGAGGATGCGGTCGAGGATGCCGGCGTCAGCGTCACGCAGTTGCTCGCCGGCCACGCGACGGACCCGGGGGGCGTCATCGGCCTGGCCGTGACCGGCGCGGCCAGCGAACACGGCGCCTGGCAGTTCAGCCGCGACGGCGGAAGGACCTGGCAGTCGCTGCAAGGGGCGGGCGAACAGGACGCCACGCTGCTGCGCGCGGACGCCCGCATCCGGTTCGTGCCGGTGGCCGACTGGAACGGCACCGCCGGCGGGCTGTCGGTCCGCGCCTGGGACGGCACCGGCGGCACCGACGTGCTGCTGCGCGGCGATGCGCGCATGCACGGCGGCTCCGGCCCCTTCAGCGCAGTGGCTGCGGCCGTCGACGCGGTGGTGCTGCCGGTGAACGATGCGCCCCGGCCCCAGGCCATGGGCGCTCCGCCCGCAGACGTGCCCGGTGATGGCGCGCCGGTTCCGCTGGGCCTGGCGCAAGTGAGCTACGGCGCCGGCGGCGGTGCCGACGAGAGCACCCAGACGCTCACCGTGGTGATCACGACCGTCCCCGACAGCAGCGTCGGCGTCGTGCTCCTGGCCGATGGCACCGTGGTCGTGCCGGGGGGCTCCTATACCGTCGGCCAGCTGCAGGGCATGCAGTTCCGGGCGACGGGGCAGGGCGGCGGCCAGCAGGTGCAGCTGGCCTGGATGGTCCGCGATGACGGCGGCGTCGCCGGCGGGGGGTCGGACCGCACCGCCGCCAGCCTGCAGTTCACCGTGGCCCAGGCGCCCGGCGCGGCGCCGGCGCCGGTGCCAGCCGCCGTTGCGACACCCGCCGCGGCGCCAGTGGCGGCTCCCGCGCCGGTTGCCGCCGCGGCCGCGGCCGCACCTGCGGTGGCACCGGCGCCCGCGCGCGCCCCGGACGCCGGTGGCGGCCTCGACGACGCGCTCGGCGGCGCCGGCGCCGGCGTCGGCGCGGGCTTCGTGCTCACCAGCGCGGCGCTGCCCGATCGCATCGGCGCGGGCGTCGAATCGGCGCGCGTGGCCACGGCAGTCCTGCCGGATCGCGTTTCGGTGCAGCTGGCCAGCCTGCAGCCGCCGACCGGGGGTGAATTCACCGTGATGGGATTCGCCGGCCAGGGCGTGGCGGGCATGCGCATGAACATGGAACAGCTGCAGGTGGCCCTGCGTTCCGGAGAGTTCATCGACGAACTGAACCGGTTGCGCGACCACCTGCGCCAGGAGTTCAACCTGGACAAGACGGTCAGCGTGTCCGTGGCGGGCCTCTCCCTCGGCGTGTCCGTGCTGTACGTGCTCTGGCTCATCCGCGGCGGCGTGCTCCTGGGCAGCTACCTGTCCGCGCTGCCCGCGTGGCGCATCCTCGATCCGCTGCCGGTGCTTGCGCGCGCCGGCGAAGAGGAAGACGAGGACGAGGACCCGCTGGATCCGGCGGCCGACCGCGCCGGCGATCCGCTTCGAGGAATGTCGTGAAGCTGCTGAACACCCGCACCTACATCTGCCTCGGGCTCGTCTCGCTCGTGAGCACGGCCTTGCTCGCGGCCTCCTTCGTGGGGCTGCTTCCCGATCGTGCCGGCGCGGTGCGCGAGGGCCGGCTCGCACTTGCCGAATCCGTGGCGGCCAGCAGTGCTGCCTTGCTGAGCGGCTCCGAGCCGCAGAAGGTGGAAGAGGTCCTGCGCTTCGTGCAGAAGCGCAATCCCGAGCTGCGCTCCATCGGCTTGCGCAGCCGCGAGGGACGGCTGGTCGTGGCCGTGGGCGAACACGCGCGCAACTGGCACGCGATGGACCGCGGCACCGGCGGCGACGGCCAGATGCAGGTGGGCCTGTTCGCGGGCAACGAGCCCTGGGGGCACCTGGAAATGCGCTTCGATCCGGTGGTGCAGCCGGGGTGGCGCGGCGTGCTGCAGACGCCCTTGCTGTGGCTGCTGGCCTTCTGCGGCACCGCGTGCTTCATGGGGTTCTACGTCTATCTCTCGCGCGTGCTGCGCCACCTCGACCCGGCGCAGGCGGTGCCCTCGCGGGTGCGATCCGCGCTGGACTCGCTCACCGAGGGCCTGCTGGTCGTCGACCAGAAAAGCAACGTGGTGCTCGCCAACGAGGCACTCACGCGCTTGCTGGGCAAGACCAACGAGCAGCTGGTGGGCACGCCGGTGGGCGCCATCCCCTGGCTCGATGCCGCCGGGGCGCCGCTGCCGCCCTCGGCGTACCCGTGGAACGCGGCGCTCCAGGACGGCACCGTGCAGCGTGACCTGCACCTGCGCGTTCCCGACGCGGAAGGCCGGGAGCGCAGCTTCGTGGTCAACTGCTCGCCCGTGCTCGCCACCGGCGGCAAGGCTTCCGGCGTCCTGATCAGCCTGGAGGACATCACGCTGCTGGAACAAAGCCGCGTGGAGCTGCGCGAGGCGAAGGAAGAAGCCGAAGCGGCGAACCGCGCCAAGAGCGAGTTCCTCGCCAACATGAGCCACGAGATCCGCACCCCGATGAACGCCATCCTGGGCTTCACGGAACTGCTGCGGCGCGGCTTCGGCAAGAGCGAGCGCGAGTCCTCGCGCTACCTGGACACCATCCACCACAGCGGCAAGCACCTGCTGGGACTGATCAACGACATCCTGGACCTGTCGAAGGTGGAGGCGGGGCAGATGACGGTGGAGAAGATCGCCTGCGCGCCGCATTCGGTGGTGCAGGCGGCACTGGCCGAACTCGGGTTGCGCGCGCAGGAAAAAGGCATCCGCCTGTCGCTGCGGCTGCTGACGCCCGTGCCCGAGCAGGTGCACTCCGATCCGGCGCGCCTGCGCCAGGTGGTGCTGAACCTCCTGAGCAACGCGGTCAAGTTCACCGAGAAGGGCGGCGTGGAGGTCGTGCTGGCCTGCAACGGCGAGTCGTACACCGTGGAAGTGAACGACACCGGCATCGGCATCGCGCCGGAGAAGATCGACACGATGTTCGACCCCTTCACGCAGGCGGATGCCTCGATCACGCGGCGCTTCGGCGGCACGGGCCTCGGCCTGGCCATCAGCCGCAAGCTGGCGCGCGCGCTGGGCGGCGACCTCACCGCCACCAGCCAGCCCGGCGTGGGCACCACGATGATCTTCACCTTCTCCACCGGCGCGCTCGCAGGCGTGCGCCTGCTGGAGGCGATCGACCTGGCCGGGCCCGCGCCCCAGCACACGTCCGTGCGGCAGCGCTGGAGCATTCCCTCCGCGCGCGTGCTGGTCGTCGACGACGGCGCCGAGAACCGCGAACTGCTGTCCCTCGTGCTGGCCGAGCAGGGCCTGTGGGTGGAGGAAGCGGAGAACGGCCAGGTGGCGCTGGACAAGATGGGCGCGGCCCCCTTCGACCTGGTGCTGATGGACATGCAGATGCCCGTGATGGACGGTTTCGCCGCCACCCGCGAACTGCGACAGCGCGGCTTCACGCTGCCGATCGTGGCGCTGACCGCCAACGCGATGAAGGGCTTCGAGGACGAGGTGATGCAGGCCGGCTGCACCGGCTACCTGACCAAGCCGGTGGACATCGACGCGCTGCTGCAGGACATCGCCCAGCGCCTGGGCGGCTCGCGCGTGCAGGAGCCGGAGTCCGACTCCGTCTTCATCGACCTGAGCGAGCCCGCGCCGCTGCTGTCCGACCATGCCCCCCTGACCGCGGCGGAGGCGCTGGAGCCGATCCGCTCGCGCTTTGCCGGCAACGCGAAGCTCGTGCCCATCGTGCGAAAGTTCGCGGCGCGCCTGCAGGAGCAGCTGGGACATGCCCGCACTGCGGTGGATGGGGGCGACCTCGAGGAGGTGGCCCGGCTCGCCCACTGGCTGGCGGGCGCGGCCGGAACCGTGGGCTACGACGCCTTCACCGAACCGGCCCGCGAGATGGAGGCCGCCGCCAAGGAGGGCGATGTCGCCGCGGCTGACGGGGTTCTGCAACGCCTCGTCCGCATGGCGGACCAGCTCGAGGTGCCGGAAGTCGCCATTGGCTGATCCGCAAGGCAGAATGCAAGCATGAATGAAAACGACTCCGGCTCCAGTCCGGGGAGCTGGCGGGGAGGCCGCGACTCGGACGCGGATGCGCAGCTGACGCAGCCCACCATCTTCGCACCGGGGGAGGACAAGCTGTCGGAGCAGGAACTGCGCGCGCTGTCGCCGCAGGACATGCTCTGGCGCCACCACTCGGTCAACGGCCTGTCGGACGCCCTCATCATGATGGTCGACGACGAGGTGCTGAACATCGAGATGACCCAGGCCTTCCTGGTGGAGGCGGGCTACAAGCAGTTCGTGCACACCGACCAGCCCGAGAAGGCCGTGGCGATGATGCGCAAGCAGACGCCCGGCGTGCTGCTGCTGGACCTGAGCATGCCGAAGGTGAGCGGCCTGGACATCCTGGCCATGATGCGCGACGACAGCGCGCTGCGCCACGTGCCGGTGATCGTGCTCACCAGCAGCACCGACCCGCAGGTGAAGCTCAAGGCGCTGGCGCTGGGTGCCATGGACTTCCTGTCCAAGCCCGTGGATCCCAGCGAGCTGGGGCTGCGCATCCGCAACACCCTGACGGCGAGCGCCTATCGCGAATACCTCGGCCAGCACGACGCGCTGACCGGCCTGCCCAACAAGCTGCGCTATCGCCGCGAAGTGGCGGAGATCCTCGCGGCGGCCAAGCGCGACGGCAGCAGCGGCGCCTTGCTGCACGTGGGCGTGGACGCACTGGGCCGCATCAACGACGCGCTGGGGCGCAACGTGGGCGACCAGCTGCTGCAGCGCATCGCCAAGCGCCTGGCCAGCTGCGTGCAGACCGAAGCCGGCGGCGAGCTCGCCACCGACAGCCACAACCCGTCGCTGTACCGATTCGACGGCGACGAATTCGCGGTGGTGGTGCCCTACATGGAAGGCGTGCACACCGCGGCCGCCTTCATCAGCAAGCTGCTGGAAGACGCCACGGTCAGCTTCCAGCGCTCGGGCTCGCCCGAGCTGTTCGTCACCTGCAGCATCGGCGTGTCGGTGTTTCCCACCGACGGCATGGAGGCGGACCTGCTGGTGCGCAATGCCGGCCTGGCGCTGCGCCACGCCAAGCAGGCAGGCCCGCACCGCTACGAATTCTTCTCGCCGCAGTTCAACGAGATGGCGCAAAGCCGCCTGGACCTGAGCGCCGAGCTGCGCCACGCCATCAGCCGCGACGAAATCGAACTGCTGTACGAGCCGCGCTTCGACCTCGCCTCCGGGCGCCTCGTCGCGGCGCAGACTGTGGTGCGCTGGAAGCATTCCTCCGGCCGCATGATCGACGGCGACGAGCTCATGGACCTGGCCGGCAGCTCCGAAATGGACGTGGCGCTGACCGAGTGGGTGTTCGAGCAGCTGCGCAAACACGCCAAGAACTGGCGGGCCGCGGGCCTGCAGCCGGTGCCCACGGGCATCAAGGCGTCGCTGGCCAACATGCGCCCGAGCGACCTCACGCACCTGGTGAACGCCGCCATCGCGGGCGGCATGGAGCCGCGCTCCCTGTCGCTGGAACTGCAGCACGTGAGCGCCATCGACAACCTGCCGGCCCGCGAGGCGGCCGCCATGGTGGCCCTGCGCAAGAAGGGCGTCCGGCTGTCGCTGGACCGCTTCGGCACCATCGCTTCCATCGCCCACCTGCGCAAGCTGGCGTGCGACGAGGTCAAGGTGGACCAGAGCTTCGTGCGCGACCTGGAAAAGGATGCGGCGGTGCAGGCCATGCTGCTGGGCATCGGCGACATCACCCGCAGGCTGAAGCTGAACTGCGTGGCCTCCGGCGTGGACACGCAGAACCAGATCAACTTCCTCACGAAGAACGGCTGGGACCAGGGGCAGGGCCGCTTCTTCGGCGAGCCCATGAACGGCCTGAACTTCGCCGCGAAGTGGCTCACCCGCACGGGCAAGGCTTAGTTCCCCGCCTTCGCCATCCCTCCCTCTCCCTCTCCCGCTAGCGGGAGAGGGTTGGGGTGAGGGCCCTGTCTTTAGTGGAATCCCCTCAGACGCACCGCCCCTGAGCGGGGCTTAGACTGGGCCGCGCCCCTTTCGGGGCAGTTCAGGAGGCCCTGCTTGCAGCCGACGAACATCGCGGACCCCGCCTACTTCCACAAGGTGGTGGACTGCCAGTGGGCCTGTCCCGCCCACACGCCCGTTCCCGAGTACATCCGCCTGATCGCGCAACGCCGCTATGGCGACGCGTACATGATCAACTGGGTCTCGAACGTCTTCCCCGGCATCCTCGGGCGCACCTGCGACCGGCCGTGCGAGCCCGCATGCCGCCGCGGGCGCGTCGAGCAGAACAACACGGGCGACCCCGAACCGGTGGCCATCTGCCGCTTGAAGCGCGTGGCCGCCGACATGAAGGAGGACGTGCGCGCACGCATGCCGCAGGTGGCACCGCGCAACGGGCTGCGCGTCGCGTGCGTGGGCGCGGGGCCGGCATCGCTGACCGTTGCGCGCGACCTGGCGCCGCTGGGCTACCAGGTCACCGTGTTCGATGGCGAGGCGCGGCCCGGCGGCTTCATGTGGTCGCAGATCCCGCGCTTTCGCCTGCCCGAATCGGTGATCGAGGAGGAGACCGGCTACATCCTCGACCTGGGCGTGGAGTTCGTGCCCGGTGCGCGCATCGAGTCCATGCGCTGGCTGATGCAGCAGGGCTTCGACGCGATCTTCGTGGGCTGCGGCGCCCCGCGCGGGCGCGACCTCGACCTGCCGGGCCGCCGCGACGCCGCCTCGCAGATCCACATCGGCATCGACTGGCTGGCCTCGGTCTCCTTCGGGCACGTCACGCAGGTCGGCAAGCGCGTCATCGTGCTCGGTGGCGGCAACACCGCGATGGACTGCTGCCGCTCGGCGCGCCGCCTGGGCGGCGAGGACGTGAAGGTGATCGTGCGCAGCGGCTTCGAGGAGATGAAGGCCTCGCCCTGGGAGAAGGAGGATGCCATGCACGAAGGCATCCCGATCATCAACTACCACGTGCCCAAGGCGTTCGTGCACGAGGCTGGCAGGCTGGTCGGCATGACCTTCGAAGTGGTGCGTGCCGAGTACGACGCCCAGGGCCGGCGCCGCCTGGTGCCCACGGGCCAGCCGGACCCCTTCTTCCCCTGCGACGACGTGCTCATTGCGGTGGGCCAGGAAAACGCCTTTCCCTGGATCGAGCGCGACTGCGGCATCGCCTTCGACGAGTGGGGCTTGCCGCAGCTGGATCCGCGCACGCACATGTCGACGGTGCCGAACGTCTTCTTCGGCGGCGACGCCGCCTTCGGGCCCAAGAACATCATCACCGCCGTGGCCCATGGCCACGAGGCGGCGATCTCCATCGACCAGCTGCTGCACGCCGAGGACCCGCGCGTTCGACCGGCGCCGATGACGAACCTGATGTCCCAGAAGATGGGCATCCACGAGTGGAGCTACGACAACGAGACCTCGCTGGACAACCGTTTCCGCGTGCCGTGGGCGGAGGCCGAGAAGGCGCTGGCCAGCATCCGCGTGGAAGTGGAACTGGGTTTCGATGCGGCGACCGCCTTTCGCGAGGCGCAGCGTTGCCTGAACTGCGACGTGCAGACGGTGTTCAACCAGTCCACCTGCATCGAGTGCGACGCCTGCGTGGACATCTGCCCCACCGACTGCATCAGCTTCACCGCCGATGGCGACGAGCCGGACCTGCGCACCCGCCTGAAGGCGCCGGCACTGAACCTGGCGCAGAGCCTCTATGTCTCCGGTGAGCTGAAGACCGGCCGCGTGATGGTGAAGGACGAGGACGTCTGCCTGCACTGCGGGCTGTGCGCCGAGCGCTGCCCCACCGGCGCCTGGGACATGCAGAAGTTCATGTTCAAGACGGCGGTCGCGGGCATGGGTCGCAAGCCGGCACGGACGGAGGTGGCCGCATGAACAGGATCGAGGCCGTCAACGACTTCGTCGTCAAGTTCGCCAACGTCAACGGCTCGGGCTCGGCCTCGGCCAACGAGCTGTTCGCCAAGGCGATCCTGCGCATGGGCGTGCCGGTGAGCCCGCGCAACATCTTTCCCAGCAACATCCAGGGCCTGCCCACCTGGTACGAGGTGCGCGTCAACGAGGCCGGCTGGCTGGGCCGCCGCGGCGGCGTCGACATGATGGTGGCGATGAACCCGCAGACCTGGGATGCCGACGTGGCGGAGCTCTCGCCCGGCGGCTACCTCTTCTACGACAACACGCGGCCGCTGCCGCCGGCGGCCTTCCGCAGCGACATCCACGTGATCGGCATGCCGCTCACCGAGATCTGCAATGCGGTCTACACGGATCCGCGCCAGCGGCAGCTGTTCAAGAACATCGTGTACGTGGGCGCCCTGTCGGTGCTGCTGGAGATCGACCCCGCCGTGATCGAGGCGCTGTTCGGCGAACAGTACAAGGGCAAGGAAAAGCTGCTCGCCTCCAACGTGCAGGCACTGCACCTCGGGCGCGAGTTCGCGCACGAGAACCTGCAGTGGCCGCTGGGCATCCGCGTGCAGCGCGCCGACCGCGTGGGCAACAGCATCTTCGTCGACGGCAATGCGGCCGCGGCGCTGGGCTGCGTGTATGGCGGCGCCACGGTCGCAGCCTGGTACCCGATCACGCCCTCGTCGTCCGTGGCCGAGGCCTTCCAGAAGTACTGCGGCAAGCTGCGCGTGGACGCCGACACGGGCGAGAACCGCTATGCGATCGTGCAGGCCGAAGACGAGATCGCCTCGATCGGCATGGTCGTGGGGGCAGGGTGGAACGGCGCGCGCGCCTTCACCGCCACCTCGGGGCCCGGCATCTCGCTGATGACCGAGTTCATCGGCCTGGCCTATTTCGCCGAGATCCCGGTCACCATCATCAACGTGCAGCGCGGCGGCCCGTCCACCGGCATGCCCACGCGCACGCAGCAGGCGGACATCCTGGCCTGCGCCTATGCCTCGCACGGCGACACCAAGCACGTGCTGCTGCTGCCGGAGGACCCGCACGAGTGCTTCGAGCATGCCGCCCAGGCGCTGGACCTGGCGGATCGCCTGCAGACGCCCGTGTTCGTGATGACCGACCTCGACATCGGCATGAACCAGCGCCTGTGCCGCCCCTTCGAATGGCAGGAAGGCCGCGGCTACGACCGCGGCAAGGTGATGAGCGCGGCCGAACTGGAGGCGGGCAAGGACTTCGGCCGCTACAAGGACGTGGACGGCGACGGCGTGCCCTGGCGCACGCTGCCCGGCACGCACCCGACCAAGGGCTCCTACTTCACGCGCGGCACCACCCGCGACCCGTACGCGCGCTACTCCGAGCGCGGGCCGGACTACGTCTACAACATGGAAAGGCTGCTGCGCAAGATCCGCACGGCGGCCACCCTGGTGCCGCAGCCGGTGGTGCGGCGCGCCGCTGCGGAAACGCCGCTGGGTGTCATCTACTTCGGCTCGACCAGTCCGTCGATGCTCGAGGCGCTGGAGGTGCTGGCGCGCCAGGGTGTCCACGTCGATGCGATGCGGCTGCGCGCCTTCCCCTTCCCCGACAGCGTGGCCGATTTCATCGCGCGCCACGAGCATGTGTTCGTGGTGGAGCAGAACCGCGACGCGCAGATGCGCACGCTGCTGGTCAACGAACTCGACATCGATCCTGCCCGCCTGGTGAAGGTGCTGCACTACGACGGCACGCCCATCACGGCCCGCTTCATCACGCAGGCCATCACCGCGCACGTGCAGGCCAGGGAGAAAGTGGCATGACCTATATCGCCAAGCCGGCGCTGCGCCACCCGACGCTGGAGAAGAACCGGGTCGGCTACACGCGCCGCGACTACGAGGGCAAGATCTCCACGCTGTGTGCCGGTTGCGGCCACGACTCGATCTCCGCCGCGATCATCCAGGCCTGCTGGGAACTGGACATCGAGCCGCACCGCGTGGCCAAGCTCAGCGGCATCGGCTGCAGCTCCAAGACACCGGACTACTTCCTCGGTGCCTCGCACGGGTTCAACACGGTGCACGGCCGCATGCCATCGGTGCTGACCGGCGCCAACCTTGCCAACCGCGACCTGCTGTACCTGGGCGTGTCGGGCGACGGCGATTCGGCATCCATCGGCCTGGGCCAGTTCGCGCACGCCATGCGGCGCGGCGTGCGCATGGCGTACATCGTGGAAAACAACGGCGTCTACGGCCTCACCAAGGGCCAGTTCTCCGCCACGGCCGATGCGGGCAGCAAGAGCAAGAAGGGCGTGGCCAACAGCGACAGTCCCGTGGACCTGGTCGCGATGGCGCTGCAGCTCGGGGCCACCTACGTGGGCCGCGGCTTCTCGGGCAACAAGTCGCAGCTGGTGCCGCTGATCAAGGGGGCGATGGCGCACGGAGGCGCCGCCTTCATCGACGTGATCAGCCCTTGCGTGGCCTTCAACAACCACCCGGGCAGCACCAAGAGCTACGACTACGTGCGCGAGCACAACGAGGCGGTCAGCCGCATCGACTTCATCACGCCGCGCAACGAGATCACCGCCGAGGTGGAGCCCGGGCAGGTGGTCGACGTGCGCCAGCACGACGGCTCGCTGCTGCGCCTGCGCAGCCTGCACCCGGAGTACGACCCGACCGACCGCTACGGCGCGATGGCCTTCATGCAGTCGCACCACGCGCGGGGCGAGGTGCTGACCGGGCTGCTGTACGTGGATCCGCTGGCGACCGACCTGCACACGGCGTTGAACACGACGGCCCGCCCGCTGAACACGCTCGATGCGCCGCAGCTGTGTCCAGGCGCCGCGACGCTGGAGAAGATCAACGCGTCCCTGCGCTGAAGGCGCAGTCCCTGTTCCGGCAGTCCACCTCGAAAGGGGGTTGCACCATGGCCGAACGCACGGTGTTCCAGTCGATTCCCAAGAGGCACGTTCTCAGCCTGGGGCCGCATGCGAGCGTGTGGGACGCGGCGTGCGCGATGACCCGCGCCAACTGCGGCAGCATCCTCGTGATGGAGCCGCCCGACAAGTTGCTGGGCATCCTGACGGAGCGGGACCTCATGACGCGCGTGCTGGCGCGGGCGCTGGATCCGAAGGGCACCACCGTGACGCAAGTCATGACGCCCCACCCGGTGTGCGTGGCACCCGAAACCCGTGTGTCCGATGCGGTGCAGACGATGCTGGAGCGCGGCTTCCGGCATCTTCCGATCGTCGGCGCCGACGGCATGGCGCTGGGCGTCTTCTCGATCCGCGACGCGATGCCGCGCGAGATCGGCACCGCGCTCGACCAGGCGGAGTTCAACGAGCAGGTGAATGACGCGCTGGGGTGAGGCGCCGGGCATCCACCACACTCCTTCGTCATCCCCGCGGAGGCGGGGATCCAGGGCTTTCCTTCGTGGGCGTTCGGACCGTCCCCGTCACGGCGGGCTCGCACCGCACGGCGCCTGGCGCGGCGCGGCGGTGGACGAAGGCAGGAGATCACCCGGCGCGCTTCGCCCTCGCGCGCGCCAACGCCGCTTCGATCACCGACTTCTTGCGCTCGAGCTCGGCGCCGTCGGCGTCCTTGGTGAGGTTCGGCAGGTCCGCCAGCTTCTCCCGTGCCTTGCGCTCCATGCGCTCGGCGTGGTCGACCTCCTCGCGCTGCAGCCGCGCCTTGCGCGCCTCGTAGCGCGCCAGCGCCTCGTCCGCCTGTGGCGCCGACCATGCATCCCAGCCCGTGCGTTCGCCACTGGCATTGACGAGGGAGATGCAATCCACCGGGCACACCGGCACGCACAGCTCGCAGCCGGTGCAGTAGGGCTCGATCACGGTGTGCATGCGCTTGTTGCCGCCAAGGATCGCGTCGGTCGGGCACACGTCCAGGCAAAGCGTGCAGCCGATGCACCAGTCCTCGTCGATCAGCGCCAGCGTGCGAGGCGCTTCGACACCGAGGTCGGGATCCAGGGGCAGGGGCTTGCGGCCGGTGATCTCCGCCAGCCGCACGATGCCCTGGGCGCCGCCGGGCGGGCAGCGGTTGATGTCCGCCTCGCCGCCGGCCATCGCCTCGGCATAGCGCGCGCAGTCGGGATAGCCGCAGCGCGTGCACTGCGTCTGGGGCAGGGCGGCGTGCAGGCGCGCCGCCTGCGGGTTCACTTGCTGCGGGCGCGTGCCTGCGTGCTGGCCCGCGCCTTGCCGCTCGTGCGCCGCTCCGCCGCGACGGCTGTCTTCTTGCCGGCGGTGGCCTTGCGCGCAGGCGCCTGCGGCTCGTTGAAGCGGCGGATGAAGTCGCGCACCTGCGGATACACCACTTCGCGCCAGCGGCGGCCGCTGAAGATGCCGTAGTGGCCCGCGCCCTTGACCTCCAGGTGCTGCTGGTGGTCCTTGGGAACGTTGAAGCACAGGCCGTGCGCCGCCTCGGTCTGGCCGGAGCCGGAGATGTCGTCCAGCTCGCCTTCGATCGTGAAGTGCGCCGTGGTCTTGATGTCCTGCGGCCGCACGCGCTCGAGCGTGCCGTCCGGGGCGCGCACGTCCCAGGTGCCGTGCACGAGGCGGAATTCCTGGAACACCACGCGGATCGTTTCCAGGTAGTAGTCCGCGTCCATGTCGAGGACCGCGTTGTATTCGTCGTAGAACTTGCGGTGCGCCTCGGCCGACGTGTCGTCACCCGCGATGAGGTGCTTGAAGTAGTCGTAGTGGCTCGAGAGGTGCCGGTCCGGGTTCATGGCGACGAAGCCGGAGTGCTGCAGGAAGCCGGGATACACCCGGCGGCCGGCGCCCGGGAAGTTGGTCGGAACGCGGTAGATCACGTTGTTCTCGAACCACTCGTAGCTCTTGTTCATCGCCAGGTTGTTCACCGCGGTCGGCGACTTGCGCGCATCGATGGGGCCGCCCATCATCGTCATCGACAGCGGCGTCGCCTCGCCGCGCGATGCCATCAGCGACACGGCCGCGAGCACCGGCACCGTCGGCTGGCAGACGCTGATCACGTGGCAATTGCCGTACTGCCCCTGCAGATGCCGGATGAACTCCTGCACGTAGTTGACGTAGTCGTCGAGATGGAAGGCGCCTTGCTCCAGCGGCACCGTGCGGGCGTTGCGCCAGTCGGTGATGTAGACCTTGTGGTCCTTGAGCATGGTGCGCACGGTGTCGCGCAGCAACGTCGCGTAGTGGCCCGACAGGGGCGCCACGATCAGCACGGCAGGCTGCCCCTTCAGGCCGGTGAGCGTATGCGGGTCGTCCGAGAAGCGCTTGAAGCGGCGCAGCTCGCAAAAGGGCTTGTCGATCTCCACCTTCTCGTGGATGGCGATCTCCACGCCGTCGATGTCGATGGTCTTGATGCCGAACTCGGGCTTCTCGTAGTCCTTGCCCAGGCGATAGATCAGGTCATACCCGGCCGCCATGCGTTGCGCGAGGGGGTGCTGGCCGAAGGGCGACAGCGGATTGCTGTAGAGCTTGGAGGCGGCCTGCGCGAAGTCCGCGAAGGGCTCCATCAGGGAGCGCTGCGTTTCGTAGATCTGGTACAGCATGCGGCGGGCTCCTATCTTGTTGCAGTGCAATATACCAGCCGCGCAGCATGACTGCACGCCGTGAAACTACCGATGAGCTGACGCGTGTGCGACTCAGATGGCCTGCAGGATGGACGGGCCGACCGCGTGCGGCGAGGTGTCCGGTGCCAGGCCGAGCATCGAGCGTGCCACCGCCTCCGCCACCTCGATGCCGTCCACCCCCGCCGACATGATCCCCCCGGCGTAGCCCGCGCCCTCGCCGGCCGGGTAGAGGCCGCGCACGTTCAGGCTCTCGTAGCCGCGGTTGCGGGTGATGCGCAGGGGCGACGAAGTGCGGGTCTCCACGCCGGTGAGCACGGCGTCAGCCATCGCAAAGCCCTTGATCTGCCGCTCGAAGGCCGGGATGGCCTCGCGGATCGCCTCCAGCACGTAGCCCGGCAGG